>NZ_LZHN01000085.1:0-6707 GCF_001690435.1 Gilliamella sp. Nev3-1
AAAGTTCCAATGAAAATGGTCTTTTTATTATCAAAGGAATTAAAAAATAATCCAGAAAGAGTCGCTTTAACACAAGCATTAACGTTAGACAAATCAAAACCTACAATGGGTCTCAAAGGTACCAATGGTCTTTTTGGATCAAAAGAGTGGTGGAATAGTATTGAGCAGGGGAGGATACCTTTATTATTTATTTCAGGAATAATAAAAAAAGCTTATGTAGCAGGGCAAGATCCCTCAAATTTTAATAATACAGTTGATTTATTACTTGAAGATGGGACAATTCAATCTGTTGGTATTTATACCAACAAAAAAGAAGATTCAAAGCTCTTTAAAATAGGATATAGTGCAAGTATCGTTTATGCATTAGATGAAATGAAATTACAACCAGATTTTGATGGTAAAATAAATCGCTCTAAAACAGCTTTAGAAATGACAGTCTCATTAGAGCCTGTAGAATAACTTCCAATTTAGATTCAATTTAACATATCAAATCGGCAAGGTAAGCTTAATACTTAGCTTACTTTGTTAGATTTAAATTATTATTGTGTCAACTAACCATTTGCTATGATGTTATTAGCGTTAATATTATGATAAACCCAAATGTTTTTTGGTGGCATATACTTTGAGCATGATTGCTTTGGCAACCTGATTGTGGAAAAACGTGGAAAAGGCCACAGTCTAATAAACTTATTGCCGAGACCGATAACGATAAACACTGGCAAAGCTACCTTTACGAGCCAGACTCTTACCGTCCCTTAGCCCTTCTTGTGCATGGTAATGCCCAACAAGATAACATCAAACTCTACTGGTATCAAAACGACCACCTCGGCACACCCATTGCCCTCACCAGCAACATGGGTGACACCCTCTACGAATGCCAGTATAATGCCTATGGACAGATAATAAACGAAACCCACCATCAGGACGATATAGATTCCCTGCCCGATAACCCATTAAGATTCCAAGGGCAATATTATGATGAGGAAACAGGACTTCATTACAACCTAAACCGTTACTACGACCCATTTACCGGCAGATATATCACCCAAGACCCACTAGGTATACTGGGCGGATTAAATAGTTATCAATATGTCAATGGCGATCCGATAAATTGGATAGATCCGTTAGGGTTGATTAAGGTTGAAAATAGTGGGTTTGAGGGGATCGCTGGAGAGGAGACGAAAAATTATCTACAAGGTAAAAATATTGGCGAATATAGCGCAATCAAACCCGGTCCATTAACAGATGATTTAGCTGGAACTTTTGCTGGAGGTAGGTATAAAGAAATTGTACTTGAACAAGATATAATTTTATATCGCGCTGGAACAGCAGATAAGCCTTTCGGTCAATTTTTCAGTGTAGAATCTCCCCAAGGTATTTTACAGACTCGTATAGATAAAGCTGTATTACCGAAATGGCCAGGAGGAGGAACCTCTCCAATTGACTCATCTATAGCCATAAAAATTCCCGCAGGTACGAAAGTTTATGTGGGGGAAGTGGGTGCTCAGAATGGTATTTATATAGGAGGAACACAACAAATCATTGTACCTAAACCATGGACAATAAAGGAAGCAGAAATTATGGAGATTAAACCATTAAAATGAATAATCATATAAAAAAAATAAAGTTAATTCTTTTTGAAATATCCATATTATTGAAAAAAGGAAATTACCCTGACTGGGGAAATAGTTTTATGAAATTTAGTGAAGACATAGAAATTAATTTCGAAGCTGTAAAAAATCAAATATTAATACTATATGGAGGTATGGGATCTTTTAATGATATAGTGTTACATAATAATAAAAAACCATTAATTAATGAAAATAACAGATTAGATGATTTAAGAACTCAGCTGTATAAATTAATTACAAATAATTAATTTGAAAGAGGTTTTACTTTGTCAAACATACCTTTTAAAGCTTTTGTCCATTTGGTGATAATTAACGTTACCACCAAATTCTATAATTTCTCATTTCTCTAATATGTCGATTAAAACTGGAAAATGGATGAAAACCAATACTCGTTTTAAAGTTGAAGGCGGGCAAATGACAACTCAACTTGGACAAGGTAGAGGTATAGAGATTTTTAATGAAAATATTGTTCATTTTGAAAAAGTAAAATAAAGGTAAAAATATGCTATTAAAATTAGAAAATTCAAAAATACCAATGAAATTAGTCTATCTCCTATCTGAAGAATTAAAGGCTAAACCTGAACAAATTCCATTGGCACAATCACTTACTCTTGATAAGTCAAAACCCTATATGGGATTAAAAGGTACCTATGGCCTTTTTGGATCACAGGAATGGTGGGATAACATTAACCAAGGTCGAATGCCTTTACAATATGTAACTGGAGTAATAACTAGAACTTACGTAGCAGGTCAAGATCCATCATCAATTGATAATAGTTTTAGTTTATTATTAAACAATGGCTCTACGTGTGAAGAAAGCATTTATGATTATATTAACAAAGAAGATAAGAAGCTTTTTCAAATAGGTTCTAAAGTTGAAATTGTCTATGCTCATGATGAATTGAAAAGAAGAGGCAGTAATGGAGAAAAGTCTTACTTAGATATGGTATTAGAAATGGCAGTTTCATTAGATTCTGTAGAATAAGTTCCAATTTAGATTCAATTTAACATATCAAATCGGCAAGGTAAGCTTAATACTTAGCTTACTTTCGCTAGATTTAAATTATTATTGTGTCAACTAACCATTTGCTATGATGTTATTAGCGTTAATATTATGATAAACCCAAATGTTTTTTGGTGGCATATACTTTGAGCATGATTGCTTTGGCAACCTGATTGTGGAAAAACGTGGAAAAGGCCACAGTCTAATAAACTTATTGCCGAGACCGATAACGATAAACACTGGCAAAGCTACCTTTACGAGCCAGACTCTTACCGTCCCTTAGCCCTAGTGCACGGTAATGCGCAGCAAGACAATATCAAACTCTACTGGTACCAAAACGACCACCTCGGCACACCCATTGCCCTTACCGGCAGCTTAGGTGACACCCTCTACGAATGCCAGTATAATGCCTATGGGCAGATAATAAACGAAACCTATCATCAGGACGATATAGATTCCCTGCCGGATAACCCATTAAGATTCCAAGGGCAATATTATGATGAGGAAACGGGGTTACATTATAATCTTAATCGCTATTATGACCCGTTTATTGGTAGGTATATTACTCAAGATCCAATAGGAATTTTAAGTGATATCAACCTATATCGATATGTAGGCAATAATCCTATTAGTGGAATATATCCGTTAGGATTGGATTTTATAGATCTTTATCGTGGTACAGATAATACTGCAGAAATTCAAGCTTATCATGAAACAGGTTGGGTTTTTAGCGAAACGGGATATAACGCTTATGAGCAGGCAATAAGAGATGGTATATTGGGAAGAGATGCTGTAAGTAAAGCTATTATTGAATCAAAATATGCTCATGCAAAACAAATACACGATTGGGGAACGTTGGATCAATATATTCGAGCTCATGGAGAGTGGGGACACGAGCTTAAAGAAATAGGAAAGCGTTCTTTAATATCTTTTACCACTAACGCCGAAAAAGCAGCTGAATGGGGGTTTAATAGTAATAAAATAATTATTCATATCAAAATGCCAAGAAGCCAAGCTATTCAACATACATTAGAAACATCAACAGAATTAGAATATTTAATTATTAACGGGGTAAAACCATGAAATGGATAAAAGCAGAAGGTGTTAACTTTAAATATATTTTTCCTAATGATGATATCATGAAAGAGGAAGGAGAGTTATTTAGAACTAATATAACCTTATTAGGGGAGAAGATCAATCCCTCTTTTGATTTTTATAAAACCTTACAAAGTGGGGTGAATACAAGATTAGCTATTTTTAAAAATTATCGGTTAAAAACGCTTCGAGGAGACTATATACCCCTTTATGACACACCATATTGCATTATATGGCCAGATGATGTCAATTTAACAGAGTTAGATAAAAAGGTAGCAAATGGTTGTTTTAGTGATGAAGATTTTAGCCGTTCAATTAGAGCAAGAATGGTTAAAATAGTGCTTTGTAGAAATTGCCGAGCGGAATATATGGGTTTGGTTGTTGATTCTTCTGAAGTTTATACTGTTGAAACTGAAAAAACTAACTTTGATTATCGTTTGGGATCTGAATTATTGGATAAGAAAATAAAAAACTATAAATTTAAAAAATGCCCA
This sequence comes from Gilliamella sp. Nev3-1, assembly GCF_001690435.1. NCBI lineage: Bacteria > Pseudomonadati > Pseudomonadota > Gammaproteobacteria > Orbales > Orbaceae > Gilliamella > Gilliamella sp. Nev3-1. The sequence continues at coordinate 4,224 of NZ_LZHN01000085.1, forward strand.
AATTGTAATTCACCTTTTACTATATATGTAGCTAAGATTTTTTATGAATGTGAAGATAAAAAATTTATATGGTAATCAAAATACAAGATAGTAGTCTGGTAATGTTCTTACTGAAAATACCAATCCCCGTATAATACTTGCGGGAAGAGGATTTTTGGCTATGACCGCTTTGGTAACCTAATTGCGGAAAAACGCGGAAAAAACCACCGTCTAGTTACCCACTATCAATATGACTGTCAGCATCGACTAATCAAAGTAATTAAACCGACGGGGCTTATCATCACCTATACTTATGATACTTTTAACCGTCGTACTAGCAAAACAGTGGAGGGTAAAACCACCGAATTTATCTGGCAAGACCATAAATTAATAGCAGAATGTGCCGATAACGATAGATTCTGGCGAAGTTATATTTATGAACCCGATAGCCATCGACCACTAGCCCAAATCCTTGGAAAAGCAGGACAGTCAGAAAAGTTAAAAACCTATTGGTATCAAAATAACTACTTAGGCACGCCTCATCGTCTTACAGACAGCCTTGGCGAAACTGTTTATGAATGCGAATACAGCGCCTATGGCGAAATCATCCATGAACATTGGCCACAAGCTGAAAATAATATTAAACCCATAAATCCACTTAGATTTCAGGGACAATATTATGATGAAGAAACCAGTTTACATTATAATCTTAATCGCTATTACGCTCCTAATCTGGGTCGATTTATTACCCAAGATCCGGCTAAACTTTATGGTGGATTAAATAGCTATCAATATTGTTTTAATCCGATTATCTGGATTGACCCGCTTGGATTACTTGCTGGTTTAGGGAGCCATGCGCCTTATGATCCTCACCTTGTGCGCAAGCAGTTAGAAGAACTATACGGCCCCGGTAATGTGGTTTCTAACACCGTTCCATTGCCAAATAATAAAAATGTTAAATTAAGAGGCCAGCGACATCCTAAATCCAGAATTGTGTTTGACAATAGAGGATTAGGTATTTTTGATGATATTGCACGATATGACACCGTGTTGCCAAGCGCTGAATTTTACAATAAAAGTTATCGAGGCCAAATGAAAATGGCAACTGAAGATTTACGAAGAGCTATCCAACGGGGAGAAGTAAATCCTGGGATATTTACACCAGAGCAGTTAAAAGCAATTAATGCCGGTAAATCTAAAATACCTGATTATATTTGGCATCATCATCAACATCGCGCTAGAATGCAACTGGTTCCAGATGACGAGCATTTTAAAACAGGCCATATAGGTGGCGAAGCATTATCTAAGGGGAAATAAATATGCTAAGGTTAGAAAAAAATAGTGAGGCTATCGGTATTAATTTTGTATATAACTGTTTATTAAGTGGTGCCATCAATATGGGTGAGGTCAATCGTTGGGCAGAAAAAGTCATTGGTGAAAATGAAGTAAGCGATTTACCCGATTATATTTTTGATTTGATTGATTTTAAAGGGGAAGTAACTGACTTACGAAAATTGATAGGTTTGTTTCCTTCTTGGAAGCACACAAAAGAGCAAGATAGGGCTGTTTATGGCATAGCGGTCAAAAGAGGGGAAAAATTATCTCAAGACGATGTCTCATTTAATGAAGAACAAGCATTAGAAGCTTTAAAAAAACACCCAGAAGTCGAAAAATTGTTCAGAGAAACATTCCCTTTTATCGATTTTTAATTGTTTAATTCGTCAGCTTATATCTCTACCATAAGAATGGGTATGTAAATACCCCAAACTTAGTACACAACTCACGTAGAAAATTAAGCTGCCTGTTTTAATGTTTTATATTCGAGCGGTGTCATGTTATTTAATGCCTCATGCGGTCTTTCGGTGTTATAAATCGTTAACCATTCTTCGGTTATTCTCCTTGCTTGTGCTAAGTTGTTAAAAAGATATAAATCGAGTACTTCAGTACGATAGGTACGATTAAATCGTTCAATATAACCATTTTCATAAGGGCTACCGGGCTGGATATAATCAATGGCTATATCATGTGATTTAGCCCAGTTTATAAAGGTTTTTCCTGTAAATTCTGGTCCATTATCGACGCGTATTTTTAACGGATAACCATGATACTCCGCCAATTTATCCAAATAACGAGTCACTCTACCTGCGGGTAAACTCACACCAATATCAATACCTAATGCCTCACGATTAAAGTCATCGATGACATTGAATGTCCTAAAGCGACGTTGATTACGACTACTGTCACTCATAAAATCCATTGACCAACATTCACCTTGTTTATTGGGGGCTAATAACCTTTCCGGGCATCGTGGAGGAATGCGTTTTTTACGCTTTACCCTGAGATTAAGCTTTAATTCACAATACACCCGATATACCCGTTTATGATTCCATTGATAGCCGAGCTTTCTGATACGATTAAAACATTTAGGAAAGCCCCAGCGTAAATGCCGGTCTGTGATAGCATTCAACACCGAAACAATCACCGAATCATCCTGTAACTTAGCTT
>NZ_LZHN01000086.1:0-7379 GCF_001690435.1 Gilliamella sp. Nev3-1
ATTAATCCAGTAAAAAGCAAAAGCAGGCAGCACGTCTTGCCAGCTATCGGTAAAATAATCAAGCATGATTGACAAGTATTCACCATCCCAATAGCGAAAAAACACCGTTTCACCATCGGGCATAATCGCTTGGGTTAAGCTCCGTAAATGAGCGCAGATGTCTGCAAAGGGTAAATGAGAGCGTGCTAGCCAACCCCAGTCTTTGTGCTCAGTGTTATTAATCCAATCTAAAAAGGGGCTATGCTCATCAAGCCTAACTAGCATAGGCATAACAGAAAACCAGTGCTCGTAAGGAGTGCCACTATAAAGACCATAGGGCGTTTGTGAGCCATCAGTGATATAGTAATTTTTAACCGCTTGCGCATCGCTGACATTAGAAAGTACGGCATACAAAGGCATGGCAGAGGTAGCGGTAATCGTGCGCCATTAAGACAGTGGCATAGCTAGCATAATCTGCTCCTTGCATTGCGCAATAAAACCCGTACTACTAAAAATCCGTTTAACTTATAAAAGACAAGAAAGGGATATTGAATAAGGCGATTGATGATTAAAGCAATATGACTAACAGCGCGCTCCATGATATTTACCTAAATTCCTTTAGAAAGTATTAAGAAACCGAAAAATAAAGATATTTTTTAGCTAAGATAAGATTATTTTTTATTCTATGCAACCTTTTTTTAGTCTATTTTTGTTATTTTTTACTTATTTTGAAAAATCAATACATCTGTATCAGGTTGTTACGCTTGGCGTAAATGTGAATCAAAATTAAAGGGGGTATTTGATAATATCGAAGCACTTTATTGGCAACATAAAGTATTAGCTGCATCAAGCTTAATGCACCATATTAGGAATATGGGCTATGATGTAGCAGAAAGAACGGTAAATCGAATATGATAAAAACCAGTCAGAAAAACCATTGATTTTATTGAAGTTTTTCTAGCTGTTTTCTGGATTGAAACATGAGGTGTAATTTTAAACTCGGTGAAGTGAAGAAAATAGAAAGGTGATTTATATTTGCTACTTCACACCACCACAGTTTGGCGATTGCTATGCATGATTCATTATTCTAAGCCTTGCTAACTAGTCGATTGGATGTATATGCAAAATATCATGACAGCTAATTATTTAATATAACCTAGGATTTAATATAACTTGGCACTCAATGCAACTAAGTACTGTTTCTTAAACGAAGTATAGGGGCGAACGTTGATAAATCTGGTTTATGGCAATGAGTTTGAGCTTTTAACTTACTTAATAGTTGCATTGCCAAATGTTCCCCTATTTTTACAGCAGGTAAGGAGACTGTTGTTAAAGGTGGAAAACTCACTTGGCAAAACTCGTTATCACCAAATCCACTCACTGCTAATTGATGTGGCACACGGATATGCCGTCGTTGGCACTCATAAAGCACACCACAGGCTAATTCATCAGTAGTGCAAATTAAGGCATCGATTTCAGACCAATTCAATAAGATGTCAGGCAGTAATAAGCTACCTGTACTAAAATTAGCAGGCTTGGCAGCATTGATAACTCGATGGGTAGGTAGATGATAATCCAACATCGCCTTATGCCAACCATGTAAACGCTGTTGAAAGAGATAATTTTGTTGGTTGGCACACAGTAACCCAATATTTTGATAGCCTTTTTTTATTATATGTTCGGTTAGCATATACATTGCTAAACTATTATCTAACGCTATATCAGGATCTGCCGCTGTATCATATTGCTTACCAATATTCATAATAGGTATCGTTTTATTAAGATTAACATTCTCAATAATAACGTCATTTTCGACATAAAATAACAATATTGCTTCGAGATTATGGTTGTGTAAAGAATCTAACAGTTTTAGTTCACGGTTATAATAATGCTCAGATTCAATAAACAATATTGTATAACCTTGTTTAATTAAATTTGCTTGTAACACATCAAGCAAAATTTGCGCAGAATGATCGTGGTTTTTGGTTGTTATAACTGCAATCACTGGGCTAGATGACGCCGAGGCTAACTGGCTAGCGGTAACATTGGGTTTATATCCTAACGCATCGATAGCAATTTGAATTTTTTTGCGAAGTTTAACAGAAACACGTTCTGGTGTGCGTAAGGCACGTGACACAGTCATAGAGCCCACACCTGCATATTTCGCTACGTCAAATAAAGTAACCTGCCCTGTATTCCTCCGTTTTTTTGCGCTTTGCATATTTCATCCTAATTGAATTTAATCTAACCATTTGTTTAAAAAAGACTAATTTTGACAACTGCAAGCCAGTGATGAGTGACTTATCCATTAATATGAATATTGTGAGCCACCTTTTAAAACTCAATTTTTTAATAATATTATTCTATCAACATAATTATTTTTAATGAATTTATTAGAAATGTTATCTACATCACAAAATAAATAAAAATTTATGCAAATATGATAGCGCTATCACATTTCTATTATTTTAGTTGTGGCTATTTTTAATTTATATGCTAATTTTTCAATAAATTATCAGAATTTTAATGGAGAGAAAATGCTCGCTAACTATTTAACACAGCAAACTGTGAATATTGTTGATTCTGTAAATGATTGGAAAGAAGCTATACAGCTTTGCGCATCACCATTATTAGCAAACAATACGATTTCTCCTAATTATATTGAAAAAATTTTTGAATTACACGAATCACTTGGACCTTATTATGTGTTAGCGCCTGGCATTGCAATGCCACATGCCAGACCAGAGCATGGTGTAAACCAATTAGGCTTATCAATGTTATTAGTCAAACAAGGGGTAAATTTCAATTCGGCAGATAATGATCCAGTTTATTTAATTACGTTATTAGCAGCAATTGATAGTTCTAGTCATATTGAAATATTAACGCAATTGGCAACCTTATTTGGTGAATCAAATGATATGCAGACCATTTTTAATGCTCAACATTGCGATCAGATTTTAACTGTAACCAATCGTTATTAAATTTAAACAAACTTTATAAAAGGATAAATAATATGAAAATTATGGCTGTTTGTGGTCAAGGTCTAGGTAGTAGTTTTATGGTTGAAATGAATATCAAAAAAGTGCTTAAGAAATTAAATGTTGATGCCGAAGTAACACATGCCGATCTTGCATCTATTGCACCCGATCAAGCCGATGTGTTTGTGATGACCAAAGATTTAGCGGCCAGTTCGGGTATCCCGGCAGATAAATTAGTGGTACTAAGTAATATTATTGATATCAACGATCTAGAATCCAAACTTGCTGAGCATCTTGCTAAGAATTAACAACCTATGAGGTGTTGCTATGATTCAGGAAATCGTAAAATTTATTGTTGATATTTTAAAAGTACCTGCCGTATTGGTGGGTTTAATTGCCATGGTTGGGTTAATAGCCCAACATAAATCATTTGCTGATACCGTTAAAGGAACCGTGAAAACAATTTTAGGTTTTTTGGTATTGAGCGGTGGTGCAAGCGTGCTTATCAGTGCAATTACGCCACTCGGTATGATGTTTGAGCAAGCTTTTAAATTACAAGGCATTATTCCTAATAATGAAGCTATAGTTTCTATGGCATTAAATGAATATGGTGCAGCAACGGCATTAATTATGGCATTTGGTATGGTCGCTAATATCGTAGTTGCACGTTTTACACGTTTAAAATTTATCTTTTTGACAGGGCATCATACCTTTTATATGGCCTGTATGATTAGTATTATTTTAACCGTTGCAGGATTTAAAGGCTGGCAACTGGTATTTACTGGATCGTTAGTGCTTGGTCTTATCATGGCTTTTTTTCCTGCTTTAGCACAACCGCATATGCGTAAAATTACGGGTAATGGTGATGTCGCATTTGGCCATTTTGGTACTTTAGGTTATGTGCTAGCTGGCTGGCTTGGGCAAGTTGTAGGTAAAAACTCACGCTCAACTGAAGAGATGAATTTACCTAAAAACTTAAGTTTCTTACGCGATAGCTCAATTTCAATCTCATTAACTATGATGATTATTTATCTCATTCTAGCTATATTTGCTGGCTCTGACTATGTCGAAACTAATCTAAGTAAAGGTGATAATTATTTAGTTTATGCGATTATAGAGGCTATTACATTTGCTGCTGGTGTGTTTATCATTCTACAAGGCGTGCGATTAATTCTCGCTGAAATTGTGCCAGCATTTACAGGGTTCTCAGAAAAACTGGTACCTAATGCAAAACCCGCTCTTGATTGTCCTGTTGTCTTTCCATATGCGCCAAATGCCGTTCTCATCGGTTTTTTATTTAGCTTTCTTGGTGGATTAATTGGATTGTTTGTTTTAGGGCAATTAAATCTGGTTCTGATATTACCTGGCGTAGTGCCTCATTTCTTTTGTGGTGCAACAGCGGGGGTATTTGGTAATGCAATGGGAGGACGCCGTGGAGCAATGCTTGGAGCTTTTGCTAATGGTCTATTAGTCACGTTCTTGCCGGTTATGCTACTGCCTGTGTTAGGATCTTTGGGTTTTGCAAATACGACTTTCTCTGATGTTGATTTTTGCGGTGTTGGAATTATCTTAGGTAATATGGCTAAGTGGTTTAACAAAGATATCATAATGAGCATTATTATTGCTATCTTTGCTATATTGGTTATTTATAATTACATAGCTAAACCCAAAATTGATTCAAAGGATTAGTTAAAGTACCTATAGCCACTATTTATATTAGTGGCTATATAAAACACAGAAAAGGCATCTTTAAGAAAGCCCACCATTTAAGCTTTATTTTTACAACAAAGACATTATGGCTTAATTTTAACTTATTTTTAGTCACACGTTTCAGTTAAAAAACATCTATTGTTGCTTTTATACCGACTAAAAAACATGAGTAAGCAATTCCCTTAAATAAACACCCTTAAATAAATCATCTAACCAGAAATAAGGTTGCTATTTACTAATTATGCTTCCATAAATAATTAATATAGCAACAACACTTATTGCTACTATAGCAATGGTATATTGTGTTTTTACACGGTACTTTTTCACCTCACCGACTGAAAGTTCGCTATGTTTGTTCTTTCGTTGATAATAATAGTACATTGGTAAACCAACTAACGTCAGCACAATTGATGCCAGCCCATTTTCTGTTTGATAAACTAGCATACCATAAATCACATAAACAGCGCCCAATATGGCTAAAATAGGGATGATTGGATAGCCAATGACTTTGTAAGATCTTGGTATATTAGGGTATTTTTTTCTGGCTATCATAACACCAACAAAGGTTAGTAAATAAAATACCCAAATCGAAAACATAGAAATTTCAGATAAACGATCGGCATCTAACAAAACCGAATATAAAAATGCAAAAATAACAAGGACTGAAATGGCATTAACAGGAGAACGGCTATCCTCATCTATTGTACTTAAATAACGTGCACCAACAATAGTTCCACGCTCTGCCATGCTAAAAATAGTACGTGATAATGTCATGATATAACCATTAATACCACCCAAAATCGAGATCATAATACCAACAGCAACTAAGTTACCTCCTGAATGCCCAAACATTCGCTGTGAAGCAACCGCGGCGGCATCGTGCCCTAATGAAACCATTTCGTTGACAGGAAAGATTTTAAAGAATGCTATATTGATACAAGCATAAACAATCACTAAAAAGATAATCCCAAAAATGATTGCTTTTGGTAATACTTTAGATGGATTATGAATTTCACCTGCAACCGATGCAACCTGTGCCCAACCATCATAAGCAAATAATGTAGCTAAGATAGCAACAGCAAAAGGCGCAAATGTTTCAATACCTTGACCGCTAGCACCAAATAATGCGACTTGCCCATTGCCTTTCCAAAGACCAAATACCGCCAGTAGTAATATCGGAATCAATTTACAAGCCGTTGCAATGGTTTGTAAGTATCCAGCCTCTTTGACACCAATTGCATTAATAAAGGCAATAAAGCCTAATGCTCCTGCACCTACCGCCATTTTATATGTGTCTTCAATCTCAAATAATGAGCAAAATACCGAACTAAAATAACCGACTAATGCACCAATTAACGCTGGAGAAAAGATAACTGTCATCATCCAACCATAAAGGTGAGCGATTTTAGCGCCATAGATTTTTTCTAAATAAACAAGCATGCCCCCAGTTTTTGGGAACATGACGCCTAATTCACAAAGCGTTAATCCACCACAAATGGAAATAGCACCACCAATAATCCAAGCTAATAAAGCATAATGATAATCGCCAGTAACTTCCAATACTGAAGGTGGTTTCATAAATGCACCAGCGCCTAAAACCATCCCAACAACCAGGGATAACGCAGAAACTAAACCAAGATCTTTCCGCAAGTTATTTTCTAAATTGTGATCTGACATAAAGATCCCCTTGAATCTATCAATAAGCAAAATTTGTTTATAATAGGGATTTATTTATAAAATACAAGAAGGATTAATTTTAACTAATTAAAAACACTAAAAATAAAAATGATAACATAAATAAAAAGCCAGCTAGAAGCTGGCTTCAGATTGATGACAAAGAACTCGCTTTTTGGCGAGTTCTTTGATCTAATAGAGAGGAGTCCATTATAAGAGAAGTTCTTCTATGCTAAAAAAACCAACTCCAGCGACACCAGAAAAAATAGAGCAAATCTCGCTAGATGCGCTTGTCCCCCAAAATCATCTTGTTCGTAAAATAGCTAAAGTCATTGATTTTGAATTTATTCGAGAAGCGGTAGCACCACTTTATTGCCCGAATAACGGTCGTCCGGCAGAAGATCCGGTCAGACTGTTTAAAATCATGCTATTGGGGTATCTTTTCGGTATCCCCAGTGAACGTCGTCTGGTTCAGGAAATTCAGGTCAATTTAGCTTACCGCTGGTTTCTGGGAATGGGATTAACCGAAAAAGTGATTGACGCCTCAACACTTAGTCAAAATCGTCGCCGTCGGTTTAATGACAGTGAAATCTATCAACAGATTTTTGATAATATTGTTGAGCAGGCCATTGTCAAAGGGTTGATAAGTGGTCGGGTATTATATACGGACAGTACTCACCTAAAAGCAAATGCCAATAAAGGCAAAGCACGTAATGAGCAGCGTATTGTTGAGCCCAGTCAATATATTGATGCCCTTAATCAAGCCATCAACACAGAAAGAGAATTAAACGGAAAAAAGCCTTAAAGCCATCGACGGTAGAGAAATACAAGGATGTTAAAGTCAGTACAACAGTTCCGGACAGTGGCTTTATGCATCGGGAAGGCAAGCCTAAAGGGTTCTTCTACTTAGAGCACCGAACGGTTGATGGCAAACATAATTTAATTACCGATACCTATGTCACAGCTGGAAATATCCATGATTCCCAGCCTTACATGGCTCGATTAAAACGCCAGTTAGAGCGGTTTGGCTTTAATCCG
>NZ_LZHN01000087.1:0-4267 GCF_001690435.1 Gilliamella sp. Nev3-1
CAGTTACTATTGCTATGAGTTGTGCCATTGTTGGTTTAAGCCGTTGTGCTTACTATTATCAAGCTAAGTTACAGGATGATTCGGTGATTGTTTCGGTGTTGAATGCTATCACAGACCGGCATTTACGCTGGGGCTTTCCTAAATGTTTTAATCGTATCAGAAAGCTCGGCTATCAATGGAATCATAAACGGGTATATCGGGTGTATTGTGAATTAAAGCTTAATCTCAGGGTAAAGCGTAAAAAACGCATTCCTCCACGATGCCCGGAAAGGTTATTAGCCCCCAATAAACAAGGTGAATGTTGGTCAATGGATTTTATGAGTGACAGTAGTCGTAATCAACGTCGCTTTAGGACATTCAATGTCATCGATGACTTTAATCGTGAGGCATTAGGTATTGATATTGGTGTGAGTTTACCCGCAGGTAGAGTGACTCGTTATTTGGATAAATTGGCGGAGTATCATGGTTATCCGTTAAAAATACGCGTCGATAATGGACCAGAATTTACAGGAAAAACCTTTATAAACTGGGCTAAATCACATGATATAGCCATTGATTATATCCAGCCCGGTAGCCCTTATGAAAATGGTTATATTGAACGATTTAATCGTACCTATCGTACTGAAGTACTCGATTTATATCTTTTTAACAACTTAGCACAAGCAAGGAGAATAACCGAAGAATGGTTAACGATTTATAACACCGAAAGACCGCATGAGGCATTAAATAACATGACACCGCTCGAATATAAAACATTAAAACAGGCAGCTTAATTTTCTACGTGAGTTGTGTACTAAGTTTGGGGTATTTACACTACCTCAACGACCAGCTCGGCACCCCGCAAGAGCTCATAACCGCGAATGGTGACATTGTCTGGAGTGGTGTTTACAAATCCTATGGCAACCTTGCCATAGAATACCGCACCGTACCACAAAACCTGCGCTTTCAAGGGCAGTATTTTGACGAGGAGTCAGGACTGCACTATAATCGCTACCGCTATTACGACCCGTACACCGCCCGCTACATCAGCCAAGACCCTATCGGACTGGTTGGCGGTGAAAATGCCTATAGCTATGTTCCAGACCCACTGGCTTGGATTGACCCATTGGGGTTGACAAAAATTTGCCCTGTCCGAGAAGTGAATGGAACAAAAATATATGGAAAAGGACAAGTTGATAGCACACCAGGGCATGACCAGTTTTCAGAGGCTATTGCCAATAAACTGGCAATGTCTGGTCAGTTCACCGAAATATATTTAAATCGCTCTTATAACATGGCTTTAAAAACAAAGGCAAGTGCACGCAGACCTGATATTATGGCTATCGATAAAAATGGGAAAGTTCATGCTATAGAATTAGCCTCTAAAACGGATAAAAATAAATTGGAGTCGTTAATTCGCCGTAATAAGGAGGCTATGGAGAAATTAGGTAGCTATAGAGAGGATGCTATTTCTCTATTTGAACATCCATATAATGCAAGAGATATAAAACACCGGTTAGATTTATTAATTAAAGGTATAAAAGAAGGAAATTAGCTATGTACAGTGGCATTGTTTTGTATAATACAGAAGACATCTCACCAAATATTGTGTTAGAGTTTGCTGAAACACTATTTTCGGCATTAAATATTCCTATTACAGAAGCTAGTTATATTAAACCAATAATAAGGAAGAGTTATAATGATTTTAAGTTTGTTAATATATCACTGAAAGGATTAAAACGTAAAATAAATCTACAAGAGGCGACCGCTTTTGATGTACTGAATGTGTTAGACGATACTTGTTATCTACGTTTGGTTTATTATACGGAAGAATTTGGCGGTACTAGCGATATTTATATTTTATATGATAATAAACTAGATCATGATGGTATTGTTTTGGAGTTGATAAAGGATTTTTCACGTCAAAACTATTTTTCTTATGGCATAAAATATTCGAGGTGTAAGAGTACAAATAATGCAACTGAGTATGCCGGAGGATTCAACTTTGCCACAATATATCCTTACGAAAAATATCATTTTGACGAAAAAAAATTAGATGACAATAAGCGATTAAGAATGATTTATACCGCTAATATTATTAATCAGCATCATTTAGAGATTGGTGTAGATAATACCACGTTGAAAGATTGGATATTAAGTGATACAAGCCATGGTACGCTTGAAAAATTAAGCAATAAATTATGGTTATGGCTGGTTCCCGAGAATGAACTTGATAATATCAATTATTTTCTTGGACAATTGGGATTATTAATATCATGGAAATTACCCACACCAGAGCCAGAAAAACCTAAACGTAGGCTACCCTAAAATAGAATAATTGACGACAAATAAACAACCGTGCTTATATCAAATCCTTGCATTAAAACAGCAAGGGTTGCCCTTTCTACTCTATCATTTTACACCACTTAAAAAATCAAATAAAATCAATATGTTTTCTGAACGATTATTATAAAAAACACAATAACTTTTTAGCCTACCCAAAGGCTGTTTTTGATACATATATCAGTACGACGAATACGGCAATGTGATTCGAGAGTTACGCGGTAAACGGCAACATACTGAACACCAATTTAAATGGAATGGGCAACATCAGCTTATTGAATTTAAAAAAATCCGCCACTACTGGGACGAAAACGACAAAGACTTTCATCAAACGGTAGAAACCGTACACTGTTATGAGTATGACGCCTTTGGTCGCCGAATCAGCAAAACCGACATGCAAACGGGCGATAAAACGCTGTTCTTTTGGCAAGGTGAAAACCTCATTACGGAATGCCACGCCGATGATGCGGACTTTAGTGTAGAGGTAATCCGCAATGAACACACCAAGGCCCAAGACTACCGCTGCATCAGTTACATTTACGAGCCGGGCAGCACCGGCTTTAGACCGATGGCGCAGTTAGTCGGTCGTGGACGAGGTGGGCAAATCTACTACTACCTCAACGACCAACTCGGCACCCCGCAAGAGCTCATAACGGCGAATGGCGACATTGTCTGGAGTGGTGTTTACAAATCCTATGGCAACCTCGCCATAGAATACCGCACCGTACCACAAAATCTGCGCTTTCAAGGGCAGTATTTTGACGAAGAGTCAGGGTTACACTATAATCGCTACCGCTATTACGACCCGTACACCGCCCGCTACATCAGCCAAGACCCAATAGGACTGGCCGGTGGTGAAAATGCCTACCGCTACGTCCCCGACCCACTGGCTTGGATTGACCCGTTGGGGTTGTCGGATGAGTGTCCGGGGGTAAAGGCTAAAAAAGAAACGAATAGCACAAATACTGAAGGGCTAACTGGCGGTGCAGCTAGAGCTAAAAAATATTCAAAGAATTGGTCTACAGGAAATCTTAACAAAGTTATTGAAAAGTTTGCAGGCGTAAATCCAATAATAACTATAACTGAAAAAGGAAAAAGAATTTATACTATGGACAGGCCACACTAATTAGTACCAGTTTAATAAGGTCATTGTTATGATAACCAAAAAACAAAAGGAACCAACAATGACAAATCCCATTTCAAGAAGAGAAAAACGCAGTTTTAGTAATGAATTTAAAAAACAGAGGGTAATGTTATACCAAAATGGCAAAAAACGAGCGGATATTGTCACCGAATACGACCTGACTAAATCCGCATTAGATAAGTGGATTAAGCAATATCAAACCACTGGTGAGTTTACAGCTCAAGCTAATCGTCGTGCTCAAGAAAATGAGCTCATAGCCCTACGTAAAGAGAATAAGCGATTGTTAATGGAGAATGACATCCTAAAGCAAGCGGCGTTGATAATAGGACGAAAATCAAATTAATCACCGAGAATCAACATCGATATAGTTTACGTGCGTTATGTCGATGTTTACAAGTGTCAAGAAATAGCTTCTATTATCAACTACAATTAACCAGTAAAAAAACAGACAAAGAGCTTAGTAAAAAAGTGAAAGCGATATTTAACGATAACTATCAAGCCTATGGAACAAGGCGACTACAAGCAGAGCTTAGGGAGAAAAGCATACTATTATCCCGTCGCCGAATTGGTCGAATCATGCAAGAAAACGGATTAGTATCAAAATATACCTGTAAAAAATATCGTGCTAATACAGAACAAAGCAACGAATCAACAGTAAGTAATCAACTTAATCGTGAGTTTACCGTAGGCCAACAACGAAAAGTGTTAGTGACTGATTTAACTTATGTGAGAGTAAAACAACAATGGCATTACCTTTGTATGATTATTGATGTAAGCAATCGAGAAATCGTGGGACGAAGT
>NZ_LZHN01000088.1:0-106933 GCF_001690435.1 Gilliamella sp. Nev3-1
CCAGTTAGAGCGGTTTGGCTTTAATCCGGTTGGTGTCGGCCTTGATGCGGGTTATTTTACGGCTCCCATTTGCCATTTACTGCTGGCAGAGCAGATATATCCGGTGTTGGGTTATCGTCGTCCCACCCATGGTGCGAATCCCATCAGAAAAAAGCAGTTTATCTATAACAGTCAAAACGATACTTATACTTGCCCAAACGGGCAAACATTAATATATAAAACTACCAGCAGGGAAGGTTATCGTCATTATCATTCTGATGCAACAACCTGCAAAATCTGTCCGTTATTGTCACAGTGTACACAGAGTAAAAATACACAGAAAGTCATCACACGGCATATCTGGGAAGCAGATAAAGAGAAAGCCAACGAGATTCGTTTAAGTCAGTGGGGTAAAAAAGTCTATGCTCGGCGAAAAGAAACGATAGAGCGCAGCTTTGCTGATGCTAAACAACATCACGGACATCGCTATGCACGATTTAGAGGAAGAGCGCAGGTTCAAATGCAGTGTTTATTGGCCGCAACGGCTCAAAATATCAAGAAAATAGCGATAAAGCTATTTTTGTTACGTTTTTTTAAGCTATTTTTTAATTTATTTAATAAAATCCAAATTAAAAATCCTATTTATGGTTTAAATAAAAAAATAAACCCCGAATTATATCGAGGTTTGTCATCAATCTGAAAGGTGCTTTTGAGCACCTTTCTATTCTATGATAACATAGTTTAGCTTGCTACATTAATACGTTTCATATCTGTCATATAGCTACGCAGTTTTCGTCCAATAATTTCGATTGGATGATTGCGAATTTCATCATTTACATCACGTAAATAAGCATTATCAACACGACCTTCTGGAATCGCTTTACCAAGATCACCAGATTGCAACATTGGCATAAATTTCTCTCTTAGCAATGGTACCGCTGCATTAGCAAACAGATAGTTACCATACTCAGCTGTATCTGAAATGACGACATTCATTTCATACAAGCGCTTACGCGCAATAGTATTAGCAATAAGTGGTAATTCATGTAATGATTCATAATAAGCTGATTCAGGTAAAATACCAGATTCAAGCATAGTTTCGAACGCAAGTTCAACACCAGCTTTAACCATCGCAACCATAACAACTCCTTGATCAAAATAAGCTTGCTCGTCAATTTTACCTTGATATTCGGCGGCTTTTTCAAATGCGGTTTCGCCAGTTTCTTTACGCCATCTAAGCAGGTTGGCATCATCATTAGCCCAGTCTTTCATCATCGTTGATGAAAACTCGCCAGAAATAATATCATCCATATGTTTACGATAAAGATCGGTCATGATCACTTTTAATTCTTTTGCTAAAGCATTTGCTCTTAATTTAGCTGGGTTTGATAAACGATCCATCATTAAAGTAATACCGCCTTGTTTTAAGGCTTCAGTGATCGTTTCCCAACCAAATTGGAGTAATTTACATGCATAAGCTGGATCAACGCCATCTGAAACTAATTTATCAAAACAAAGTAATGATCCTGTCTGTAACATACCACAAAGAATGGTTTGCTCCCCCATTAAATCTGACTTAACTTCAGCGACAAATGATGACTGTAGAACACCCGCTCGATGCCCGCCAGTTGCTGCTGCCCATGCTTTAGCAATAGCTAAACCCTCACCTTTTGGATCGTTTTCTGGGTGAACAGCAATAAGTGTAGGCACTCCAAAGCCACGTTTATACTCTTCACGCACTTCTGTTCCTGGGCATTTAGGTGCTACCATTACAACAGTGATATCAGGTCGAATCTTTTCCCCGACTTCGACAATATTAAAACCATGTGAATAACCTAGCGTTGCGCCTTGTTTCATCAATGGTTGGATAGCTTGTACAACAGCTGAATGCTGTTTGTCTGGTGTCAAGTTAATGACAAGATCTGCTGTAGGAATTAATTCTTCATAACTGCCAACTTTAAAACCATTCTCGGTTGCTTTTTTCCATGATGCACGCTTTTCAACAATAGCCTCTTTACGTAATGTATAAGCAATATCTAAACCCGAGTCACGCATATTAAGACCTTGGTTCAGTCCCTGAGCACCACAACCAACAATTACAATTTTCTTACCTTTTAGAAAATCAGCTTCCGACGCAAATTCATTGCGAGCCATAAAACGGCATTGACCTAGTTGCTCTAATTTTTCACGTAAATTTAGTGTATTAAAATAATTTGACATTATTCTCTCCATGAGTTGAATTATTCATAATCAATTTATCAAGCACTATATATTACTTTTGTTATTGCTGAAATTGATATATTTAAAAGACTATATTGCATAAATTGCAATAAACTTGCTAAGTTAAGTACTTTCTTTTAATCTAAGCCACCTTCAATTCATCAATAAATCAATATGGATGCTCGATATAAGCAAGCAAGTAAAGAAGCTAAACTATCATTAGTATTAACATTTATTTATCTTCTTGGCTGGATTATTTGTGCTTACTGCGTTAGTAACAAACTAGGTTTTTTAGGACTCCCATTGTGGTTTGAACTATCTTGCATTATGGTACCTCTAGGTTTTATATTGCTGTGCTGGGTAGTTGTAAAATTTCAATTCAAAAATATCTCGTTAGAACAAACTAAGTGATTAACCAATGCATTTTGATATTATTTTACCGCTTGTTATCTACCTTATTTTTGTATTTGCGTTATCAATTTATGCTTATGTTAAACGCAAAAAAGTAAATCAATTTACTGATTATTTTATTGGTAATCGAACTATGGGTGGATTTCTACTCGCCATGACATTAGCTGCAACTTATATTAGTGCAAGCTCGTTTATTGGTGGTCCTGGTGCAGCTTATAAACTTGGACTTGGATGGGTATTGCTATCCATGATTCAAGTCCCTACCGTTTTACTTTCACTTGGTATTCTAGGTAAAAAATTTGCGATTTTAGCACGTAAATATAATGCAATTACCTTAAGTGATATTCTCTATGCCCATTACCGAAGTAAACTTATTGTTTGGTTTGCAAGCATAGCGCTTGTCGTTGCCTTTATTGGCGCAATGACAGTACAATTTGTCGGTGGTGCTCGCTTACTTCAATCTTCAGTTGGAATTCCTTATCATACTGGATTATTAATATTTGGTATTGGTACTGTAATTTATACTGCTTTTGGTGGCTTCAGAGCTAGCATTTTAAATGATGCATTTCAAGGTTTAATAATGATCATTGGTGCTATATTATTACTTGGGGCTATTATTTATAATGGTGGTGGAATTACGGCAATTATCACTCGATTGGCACAAATAGATCCCGCACTGCTAGCACCACAAGGACCAAATGATTTTATGGATTTTCCTTTCATGGCTTCATTTTGGATATTAGTCTGTTTTGGTGTAGTTGGCTTACCTCATACTGCGGTGCGCTGTATGGCTTATAAAGATAGCAAAGCTGTACATCGGGGGATTATTATTGGTACTATTGTTGTTACCATTATCATGCTAACAATGCACCTATCTGGCGCTTTAGGTCGTGCTATTGTTGATGATCTAACAATTCCTGATCAAATAGTGCCAACATTGATCATCAATGTATTACCCCCTTTTGCCGCTGGAATCTTTTTGGCTGCGCCACTTGCTGCTATTATGTCAACAATTAATGCTCAATTATTACAAGTTTCATCGGTAATAATTAAAGACCTATTTTTAAGCACGAGACATAGTAAAAAATATAATGATAAAATGCTAACTCGCCTATCCGTTATTATCACCTTTATTTTTGGCGGACTACTTATTTTGGCTGCTTGGAATCCACCAGATATGATAATTTGGCTAAATTTACTCGCTTTTGGTGGGCTTGAAGCTGTATTTTTATGGCCATTAGTCCTTGGATTATATTGGAAAAAAGCCAATGCAACTGGTGCGCTTTACTCAATGCTTGCTGGAGCAGCGAGTTACATATTATTAGCTGGCTATAATATTAAACTACTATCACTTCATCCAATTGTGCCATCGTTAACTATTGGATTGATTGTTTTTATTATAGCCAATATATTCGGTATATTTTGTAATAGAGAGAAAAATTATGCCTTGGATTCAACTCAAAATTAACACAACTAACAAACTTGCTGAACAAATCAGCAAGCAGTTAGAAGAATCAGGTGCAGTATCAGTCACATTTCAAGATACTTATGATAATCCTGTTTTTGAACCTTTACCAGGTGAAACTAAGCTTTGGGGAGATACCGATGTCATTGGGTTATATGATGCGCAAACAAACATTGATGAATTAAAAGCAATATTAAATATTGAGCAATATTCTTACAAAATTGAGCAATTAGAAGATAAAAATTGGGAACGTGAGTGGATGGATAACTTTCATCCTATGCAATTTGGTAAACGCCTTTGGATTTGTCCAAGCTGGTGCGAGGTACCTAATTCAAATGCAGTTAATGTTATGTTGGATCCAGGCTTAGCATTTGGCACTGGCACTCATCCAACTACTGCATTATGCTTAACTTGGCTCGATAGTTTAGATCTTACAGATAAATTGGTTATTGATTATGGTTGCGGATCAGGTATTTTAGCCATTGCAGCACTAAAATTAGGTGCAAAACGTGTAATTGGTATTGATATCGATCCTCAAGCCATCCAAGCTAGCCGAGACAATGCACAGCGTAACGATGTTAGCGAAAAACTAGAACTTTATTTATCAAAAGATATCCCTAATGATTTACAGGCAGATGTTGTTGTTGCCAACATTTTAGCTGGGCCATTAAAAGAGCTTGAGCCACATATAAGCAAATTAGTAAAATCACAAGGTAAGCTAGGGTTATCTGGTATTTTGTCCAGCCAATCATCTAGTGTTTGCATGGCTTATCAACCCCATTTTGAACTAGACCCTGTAGTTGAACAAGAAGAGTGGTGCCGTATCACTGGCAAAAAAAGTAAAAAAAATAACATTACCCCCTTTTAAGTTAGAAAAAAAATGCGTAATATAGCCGACCTTAATTTGCTTAGCATTGGTGAAGTAAAATTAAAGAATAATTTAATTGCTGCACCAATGGCTGGAATCAGCGATAAACCATTTCGTAATTTATGTTATCGATTTGGTGCTGGTATGACAGTTTCAGAAATGTTTTTAGCAAATTCGGATGTTTGGCATACTGATAAATCAGCTTTGCGAATGAAAGCAAGTGATGATATTGGTATTCGTGCAGTACAAATTGTCGGTTCAGATCCTGATGAAATGGCAAGAGCTGCTGAGTTTAACGTCAAACATGGCGCCCAATTAATTGATATTAACATGGGATGCCCTGCAAAAAAGGTCAATAAAAAATTGGCTGGATCTGCCTTAATGCAGTATCCTAAACTTATTAAAAATATTTTGCAGAAAGTTGTCGGCGCAGTCAATGTGCCGGTAACATTAAAAACGCGGACTGGATGGAATAAAGATCATAGAAATTGCATTGAAATCGCACAAATTGCACAGGATTGTGGCATAAAGGCAATTACTATTCATGGAAGAACACGTGCATGCTTATTCAACGGTGTGGCTGAATATGACTCGATTAAGGCAGTTAAAGAAAACGTTACTATTCCTGTAATTGCCAATGGAGATATTTGTACACCAGAACAGGCAAAAGATGTTTTTCAATATACGCAGGCCGATGCTATAATGATCGGTCGAGCGGCACAGGGGAGACCTTGGATATTTGAAGAAATTGCATTCTATTTAACACATGGACAGTTACAAAAAAATAAAAGTATTGATGAAGTAGAGCAAGTTGTGTTATCGCATCTTGATGAGCTTTATCAATTCTATGGAGAATACAAAGGATTAAGGATTGCCAGAAAGCATGTAAATTGGTATACCAAGAATTATGCTGACAGCGATCAATTCAGGCGCTTTTTTAGTGTACTTAGTAATACAAGTGAGCAAGTAAGCACACTAAAAGCATTTTTTAGTCAAATTAGAAATAACCCAAAGAGTTAAGAATACTATGTCAGAACAACGCGTTACAGCTGCAGCACTTAAATTTACGACTGTAAATTCTCAAGACCAAATAACACAAAAACCTTTGCGGGATTCAGTGAAGCAAGCTTTAAAAAACTATTTATCTCAATTAAATGGTGAAGACCCTACTGATCTATATGAGTTAGTGTTAGCTGAAGTTGAACATCCATTCCTTGATATGGTTATGCAATATACACGTGGTAATCAAACTAGAGCAGCTAACATGCTTGGTATCAACCGCGGTACACTACGCAAAAAACTAAAACAGTATGGAATGAGTTAATCACCTATTGTTTTATATTATACTATGACAAAAAAGCGCCTTCACATAAGGCGCTTTTTTGCTAACAACTAAAAAAAATCACTATAATCAATCTATCAAAAATGAATAAACATATTGATAATGAATTTTAAGTAAAAGTTTGTTAAAATACAGCGATTTTAAAATTATTTAATCTGGAGAATTTTATGGCAGGTCATAGTAAATGGGCCAATACCAAACACCGTAAAGCAGCGCAAGATGCAAAACGCGGTAAAATATTTACCAAAATTATTCGTGAGTTGGTAACCGCAGCAAAACTTGGTGGCGGCGATCCAGCGTCAAATCCACGGTTACGTGCAGCAATGGACAAAGCATTATCGAATAATATGACCCGCGATACCATGAATCGAGCGGTTGCTCGTGGTGTTGGTGGTGAAGATGATAGCAATATGGAAACAATCATTTATGAAGGCTATGGCCCTGCTGGTACTGCTGTCATGGTTGAATGCTTAAGTGATAATCGTAATCGTACCGTATCAGAAGTGCGCCACGCCTTTACTAAAACGGGTGGCAATTTAGGTACTGATGGTTCAGTTTCATATTTATTTACCAAAAAAGGAGTTATTTCATATCCGACGGGTACCAATGAAGATCAAGTGATGAATGCTGCGCTTGAAGCAGGTGCTGATGATGTTGTTACTTACGATGATGGCGCTATTGATGTTTTTACCACACCAGAAACATTTGGTGAAGTAAAAGATGCACTTGATGCAGCAGGGTTAGTTGCTGAAGCCGCTGAAGTATCAATGATTCCAGCAACAAAAGTCGATCTTGACATTGAATCTGCACCAAAATTATTACGTCTGATTGATATGCTCGAAGATTGTGATGATGTTCAAGAAGTTTATCATAACGGTGAAGTTTCTGACGAGGTCGCAGCAACGCTTTAATGGCCATTATTCTTGGCATCGATCCAGGCTCTCGTTTGACGGGTTACGGTGTAATCCGCCAAACTGGGCGTCAACTTTCCTATCTTGGCAGTGGATGTATCCGTACTTCTGTTGATGATCTGCCTACTCGTTTAAAACGGGTATATGCAGGTGTCAGTGAAATTATACTCCAATTTCAACCCGATATATTTGTTATTGAGCAAGTGTTTATGGCTCGTAATGCCGATTCTGCGTTAAAATTAGGTCAAGCCAGGGGTGCTGCTATTGTCGCTGCGGTTAATAATAATTTACCAGTTTTTGAGTATGCTGCTCGTTTAGTTAAGCAGTGTGTAGTAGGAACTGGTGCTGCAGATAAAAAACAAGTACAGCATATGGTAAAATTATTATTAAAATTACCAGCTAGCCCGCAAGCCGATGCTGCTGATGCTTTAGCTATAGCAATTACCCACGCTCATACCAGCCAACAATTAATAAAGTCTCGTAAGTAATATATACTAAATATCAAGTAATGGTAGACATCTATAAACAAAAAATACGCCAATAAATTGGCGCATTTTTTATCTTAATATCGCGTTAAAATGCATGCCCAATATGCAATTTGATCCATGCATTAAAAACTAACTATTCAGTTTTTGCTTTTGAGCGGTTGGTTGGTAACACAGCTTTATTTTTATGTTTAGTAAATAATTTAGTTATAAATAAGAAGAATAACGGTACATAAAATATAGTTAAAAATGTTGCTGTTAACATACCACCAATTACCCCAGTACCTACTGCATTTTGACTTGCAGAACCAGCACCACTATTTAATGCTAGTGGTAGTACACCAAGAATAAAGGCAAATGAAGTCATCAAAATTGGACGTAGACGCAAACGGCAAGCTTCAAGTGTTGCATCTATTAACGATTTACCTTCTTTTTCAAGGGCATCCTTGGCAAACTCAACAATCAAAATAGCATTTTTAGCTGACAGCCCCATAGTGGTCAATAAACCAACAATAAAGTAAATATCATTATCAAGTCCTCTAAACATCGTTGCATAAACAGTTCCTAAAATACCAAGAGGAATAATGAACAAAATCGAAATAGGCACTGTCCAGCTTTCGTATAACGCGGCTAGTGACAAGAATACCACAATGATTGAAATAATATAAAGTGTCGTTGTTTGTGAACCTGTTTGACGTTCCTGATACGAAATGTCTGTCCAATCAAATGTAAATCCTTTTGGTAACTGTTTTGATAATTCTTCCATCACAGTCATTGCTTGACCAGAACTCATTCCAGGTGCAGCTAAGCCACTTATACCCATTGCTGCTACACCATCATAACGTTCTAAAGAGGGTGAACCATAAGTTTTTGTTGTGCTTGCAAATGCATCATAAGGTACCATTTGCCCATTTTTATTTTTGACATGCCAATAACTAAAATCATCAGGCAACATACGGTAAGGTGCATCAGATTGCAGATAGACTTTTTTAACTCGGTTATTATAAACAAAGTCATCAATATAAGCAGAACCTAATGCTGTAGATAATACAGTATTAACACTACTGACTGACACACCAAGAGCCTGTGCAGTTTCAAAATCAACATTAATTTTATATTGAGGAACATCTAACATACTAGCTGGACGTACTTGTTGTAAATCAGGATGATGAGAGGCTTGCTCAAGCATTTGGAAAAACGCAGCAACTAATGCTTGATGCCCTAATCCCGCAGTATCTTTAAGCATATAAGAGAAACCATTAGCCATACCTAAAGATGGCACTGCTGGTAAATTAGTTACAATTACACGACCTTCGGTTATGGTTGACGCAAATCTCATGCCGTCTCCAACTAAAGCGTTAACTTTTTGATCGGCTCGTTTGCGCTCATCCCAATTTTTTAATCGGATAAAACCCATCCCCATATTTTGCCCACGACCAACCATGCTAAAACCAGCGACAGTAAATATTTCCTCAACAGACTTTACTTTTTCTTCAGTATAAAAACGAGCGGTTTTATTTAAAACTGACATGGTTTGCTCTAATGTGGAACCCGGTGGTAATTCAACTAAAACTAAAAGCACGCCCTGATCTTCATTTGGTAAAAAACCTGTAGGTAAACGGTTAAAACCGAATAACAATCCAACGAGTATTAAAGCATAACAAACAAAAGCAACTATAGGCTTACGGATAACCTTAATAACGCTTTTCTCATAAGAACGTAAACTTTTATCATAAAAGTGGTTAAACCACTTAAAAAAGCGTTTAGTGCCTGTTGAGCACCAACTAAATGGAGGTACCGACTCTAATTTCTCACCTAATGAACTTTTCTTAACTTTATTTTTAGACGGCGCTTTCAAAATCTGCACACAAAGTGCCGGTGTCAATATAATCGCCATCAATACTGATAATCCCATTGCCGTTACTATGGTAATTGAAAACTGGCGATATATCCCCCCAGCAGCACCACCATAAAACGCCATCGGCACAAATACAGCAGATAAAACAACAGCAATCCCAACTAATGCTGAAGTGATTTGCTCCATCGATTTAACCGTTGCATCATAAGGCGATAAACCCTCATCATGCATGATACGTTCAACATTTTCAATAACAACGATTGCATCATCCACCAACAATCCAATAGCAAGTACCATAGCAAACATGGATAAGGTATTAATGGTAAATCCACAAATATAGAGGATCGCAAATGTCCCCAATAATACAACAGGTACAGTGATAGTAGGTATAAGTGTCGATCGAAGATTTTGTAAAAATACATACATGACAATAACAACCAAAATGATTGCTTCAATTAATGTATGAATTACATTGTTAATAGATAACTTAACAAATGGGGTTGTATCATATGGAAAAGAATATTTAATATCTTCTGGAAAAATTTTAGATAACTCTTCTAATTTTTTATCCACCTTTGCCGAAGTATCTAATTGGTTAGCGCCCGTTGCTAAATATATCCCGAGGCCAGCTGATACATTGCCATTATAATGAGAAATAAAGTTATAATCCGACGCGCCAATTTCAACGATTGCCACATCTTTTAATAAAATGTTAGAACCATCGGTATTAACTCGAACAAGAATATTTTGAAATTGTTCAGGTGTTTTTAAACGCGATTGTGCGGTAATGGTTGCATTAAGCTCTTGCCCTTCATTTACAGGTAAAGCGCCTAACTGTCCAGCGGTTACTTGTGCATTTTGCGCTTGAATGGCTGCAATAATTTCTTCAATTGATAGATTAAAGTAGGTTAATTTATTGGGATCAAGCCAGATACGCATAGCATATTCAGAACCAAATAATTGAGTATCACCCACCCCTTGAACTCGTCGAATTTGATCTTGCACAGTAGAATAGACGAAGTCAGCTATATCAGCCTGTGTTTTTTTCGGATTAGTTGAATAAAAACCAACAACTTTTAAAAAGCTGGTATTGTTTTTAGCAACAGATACGCCATTTTTTTGCACACTCTCAGGTAAGCGAGACTTAATACTCTCTATCTTATTTAAAACTTGCACTTGAGCAAAATCAGGATTGGAACCAGGCGCAAAAGTCAATGTTGTTTGGACAAAGCCTTGTGCACTACTGGTTGATTTCATATAAATGAGGTTATCTAGCCCTGTTAAATTTTGTTCAATCAACTGAGTTACTGTATTTTCAATAGTTTGTGCATCAGCACCCGGATAAGTTGCACTAACAGTTACAGAAGGGGGAGCAATATCTGGATACTGTTCAACAGCCAGCAACTTTATACATAAGGCACCGCCTAGCATCATCATGATAGCAATTACCCATGCAAACACTGGTCTATCAATAAAAAACTTAGCCATAATTCAATCTACCCTTATTTCATACTATTTTGGAGAATACCATCTAATTGCTCCTGCGAAAGCTTATCAGGATCACCTATTTTTGTTACTTTCATTGGAGGGGCATCTTTAATTGGCTTTTCGATAGCGGTTAAATTAAGTAATCCAGTGATAATGACTTCTTCTCCTGCATTAATCCCTTTTGTTACAATCCAATAGCCACCTATTCCTGCATATACTTGGATACCCTGGCGATATTCTACTGTATTATCTGGTTTTAAAATTTTTGCAGTATATTGTCCAAATTGATTACTCGTAATTCCTTTTTGTGGAACAAGTATAGCGTTTTTTATTATGCCTAATGTTAGTCTAGGTTTAACAAACATACCTGGTAAAATCTTTCCATCACTATTTGAAAATTGCGAACGCAAAGTTACAGTGCCTGTTGTTTCGTTAACCGTCATATCAGAGAATTTAATAGTACCAGCTTCGGGATATTTTGAACCATCGCTGAAAAAGAGTTCAACATTATTGCTTTTAATTGGTTCATAAATTACATTTTCATCTTGAAGATATTTATTGTAACGAGTTGCTGCTTCAGTCATATCAATATAAATAGGATCAAGTTGTTGAACTAATGCTAATGGGGAAGGCTGCCCTGCTGAAACCAAAGCGCCTTCGGTAATACTTGATTTGCCAATATAGCCATCAATCGGCGAATACACTTTCGTATAATCCAAATTGACTTTAGCGGTATGCTCTGCCGCTTGTGCAACTAATACTGCAGCTTCAGCTCGCTTAGCATCAGCGGCAGCTTTATCGTAATCTTGTTGGCTAATCGACTTACTATTTAATAATCCAGCATAACGCTTAAGAGTAAGTTGAGCAATATTTGCATTTGCTTTAGCACTAGCAACACTAGCTACCGCACTATCATAGTTAGCTTGATAAATAGCTGGATCTATCTGATAAAGAGACTGACCTGCCTTAACATTTGAACTTTCATCAAACTCACGTTTTAAAACAATACCACTCACTTGAGGTCTAATTTCGGCAATTTGAGATGCGACAACTCTACCTGGTAAATTAATTTTTAATGTATAACTTAATGGCTCAACCTTAAATACAGTTACCTTTGGTAAACCTCTCTGCGGTTTACCATTATCACAACTTGTTAGTAAAAGTAGGCTGGCAAGCGCCACAGGCAAGGCTAATAATAGCTTGTTAAATCTCATAAAAATGACCTCAGTACACTTAATAATTATTTTATTAAAAATAGATCTTATCTTTAAACGTGATTGGCGATTTTACAAAAAATATGCATAAATTGTAAGTAACTTTACAAGTTAATAGCACGGAGTTCTAAAAAATGGAGAACTAAGTTATGATATTAAAAATATATATTGATAATTATGAATATTGTCAGAAATCAAGTAATATATATTAATTAATTTTTAGTGCTATAACGTATTTCAAAGAAAATGTTATACTAAAAACTAGGTGGGGTTGCTTTAATGAAGATTAATCTAGATTGTTAAAGAAATTAATATTTACATTGCTATACTCCATAATCATTTTTTTCAAAATATGATTGAATAATTTAAGTCTATATTTAATTTAATACAGAGATGGTTATTATGGATAATTTACGTATTGTTCTAGTTGTTGTTGCATCCTTAGTCATTATTGCATTGTTCATCCATGGATTTTGGATTAATAAAAAGGAGCGATCTTCACTTTTTAGTTCAGATAAAAAAGAAAAATTTTCACAAAGCACGCAACAAGATCAAAACTTTCCTACAAATGATATAGAAGAGGATGAGGTGATTTTACTCACTCCAAAAACAACAAAAAATGATGAAATCGTTGAAAATAAAGTAATTATCAATGAATCTATAAAAGAAAATATACCACAGCAAGATGATTTATTTACTGATCGGGATGAGCAGCTCAAAATTAATACAGACGTAGCAAAAGAACCCGCTACCGACGAAAATCATGACCTTTTTGAAAATGAACAACAACTTAATCTAATCCAAACAACCAAGGAAAAACATGTTGATGTTGATGTTAATATTGATACCAATAATCAAATTAACCATAACAACAAACCTGAAAAACTAGATATAAATAAAGAAGATCCCGCAACCGAAATTATCGTATTAAATGTCACTGGTATTAATGGAAAATTACTTCAAGGTGATGTACTACTTGCAAGTATTATGCAATCAGGTTTTCAATTTGGTGATATGAGAATTTTTCACCGCCATGTAGATCCTGCAGGTAACGGTTCAATATTATTTAGTTTAGCTAATATGGTCACACCAGGATATCTGGATCCTGAAACAATGCATGAATTTACCACACCAGGTGTATCTATTTTTATGATAGCTCCAACTGAAGGTAACAATCAGCAAAACTTCAAATTAATGTTACAAACAGCACAACGCATAGCGGATGATGTCAACGGTGTGGTATTAGATGATGAACACCATATGCTGACACCACAAAAAATCGACAGTTACAAAGAGCGAATTAAAAAGTCTTGTAACAAAATTTAACCACAACATCAATATTTATCAGTAAATTTAACACAAATCACCAACCACGGTTGGTGAGTGCGAATAAATATTGATGAAAAATGTTTATTTAAATGATCTCATTTAATCATACATTATTTCAATTAAAGTTGTAATAATATTCCCAAACCCGACGTTTTAATTTAAGAGTCTATTATCATGTCCCTATCGAATAAAACTGAACACTCAGTAAATTTAACTGAATCGATTGAAGATATAACAAAACAATTGACCTCGCTACGAAGCCTAATTAGGCATCATGAGTACTGTTATTATGTGCTTGACACCCCAGAAATTCCCGATGTTGAATATGATAAATTAATAAAACAGCTACAAACTTTAGAACAACAATATCCAGCTCTTATTACTCCCGATTCACCAACACAAAGAGTTGGTGGCACCCCATTAGAGCAATTTTCATCGATAAAGCATGAAATACCTATGCTATCACTTGATAACGTCTTTGATGATACTGGTTTTATTGCATTTAACAAACGAGTTAAAGATCGTCTTCATTTTAATGACAATGAACATGTTGAATATTGTTGTGAGCTCAAACTTGATGGACTTGCCGTCAGCCTACTTTATGAAAATGGGCACTTTATACAAGCTGCAACACGAGGTGATGGAACAACTGGCGAAGACATCACCGCAAATGTAAAAACCATAAAAGTGATTCCGTTAATTTTAAAAGGTGACAACATCCCAACTCGATTAGAAGTGCGCGGTGAAGTATTTATGACACACAAAGGATTCGAGAAACTCAATTCAGACGCAGAAAAACGCAATGAAAAGATATTTGCCAATCCACGTAACGCAGCCGCTGGGTCATTAAGACAATTGGATCCTAAAATCACCGCTAAACGGCCACTGACATTTTTTTGTTACGGTGTAGGCATTGTCGAAGGTGTTGCATTACCTAACACTCATTATGATCGCCTAATGCAATTTAAAGCGTGGGGATTACCAGTAAGTGATAAAGTAGAAAAACGTCAAGGTGCGCAAGCTGCTTTAGACTATTTTAAACAAATTGGTGAACAACGAATGTCATTAGATTTTGATATCGACGGAGTGGTCATCAAAGTCAATAGCATTGAACAACAAAATAAACTGGGCTTTGTTGCTCGTGCACCAAAATGGGCTACCGCATTTAAATTCCCCGCCCAAGAAGAAGTGACACAATTAAACAAAGTAGACTTTCAAGTTGGACGCACAGGAGCAATTACTCCCGTAGCCAGACTTAAACCTGTTTCAGTGGCGGGTGTTATTGTCAGCAATGCAACATTACATAATAGTGATGAAATTGCTCGATTAGGTATCCGTGAAGGCGACTATGTAACAATACGTCGAGCTGGTGATGTTATTCCTAAAATTGTTGCTGTTATATTAGATAGAAGGCCCAAAAACACAAAAGAAATCATATTTCCAACGCACTGCCCAATTTGTGGCTCACAAATAGTTCGAGATGAAGGTCAAGCCGTTTCACGTTGTGCAGGAGGTCTAATTTGCCCTGCACAACGCAAAGAAGCCTTAAAGCACTTTGTTTCACGCCGAGCAATGAACGTAGATGGGATGGGTGATAAACTTATCGAGCAACTAGTTGATAAAGATTATGTTAAAACTCCTGTAGATTTATATAAACTAACACTGCCAATGCTATGTAGCTTAGATAAAGTTGGCGAAAAATCTGCTAATAATTTACTAAATGCACTAGAAGCATCTAAAAATACAACATTAAACCGCTTCATCTTTGCGCTTGGCATTCCCAATGTTGGTGAAGTTACAGCCGAGAATCTGGTTAACCAGCTTGGCAGTTTACCCGCAATTGAAAATGCCTCACTTGAACAGCTACAAACAGTAAATGACATTGGCGCCGTTATTGCAGAAAGCATTATAGACTTTTTCCAAGAACCGCATAATCGCGATGTCATTGAACAATTAACCAGCAATGAAATTGGCATTCACTGGCAAGATCTTAATCTACAAGAACAAAAATCTGACTCTAATTCACCTTTTTCAGGTAAAACTATAGTATTAACTGGTACTTTATCGGTTTTAACACGAGATGAAGCCAAAAACAAATTAAAGCAACTCGGTGCCAAAGTAACAGGTAGCGTATCAAAAAACACCGATCTAGTTATTGCTGGAGAAGCCGCTGGATCTAAACTAAATAAAGCCCAAGAATTGGGAATAAAAGTGATTGACGAGCAGGAAATGCTAAATTTAATTGCTCAATAAATATAAATTTTATTGGTGCTAATTAATAGATTGATTAAAATAACGAGTATCAAAAAACAAGGAGGATATTATGCCTTTATTAGATAGTTTTAAAGTTGATCATACAAAAATGAAAGCACCTTTTGTGCGAATTGCAAAAACAATGATAACCCCAAAAGGCGATGACATTACTGTGTTTGATCTTCGCTTTACTATTCCAAACAAAGATAATTTACCTGAAAAAGGGATTCATACATTAGAGCATTTATTTGCAGGATTTATGCGTGAGCATCTTAGCAGTGATAAAATTGAAATCATCGACATCTCACCAATGGGGTGCCGTACAGGATTTTACATGAGCTTAATTGGCAAACCCAACGAGGAATTAGTTGTTGATGCATGGCAAAAATCAATGCATGCAGTATTAGCTGTAAAATCACAAAACCAGATTCCTGAATTAAACGAATATCAGTGTGGTACTTATAAAATGCACTCATTAGATGAAGCCAAAGCCATTGCTGAACAAATTATAAAATCGGGTATTGGCATATGTCATAATGATGAAATTGCATTGACGGATGAACAACTAGCTAAAATAAATAACTAGGAGCAAACTATGCCAAATGTCGTTATCGACTTTTTAGAAGGTCGTACAATAGAGCAAAAAAGAGAAATGGCAAAACGCGTCACTAATGCTATTGTTGAAACCCTCAACTGCAAGCCAGAAGCCGTACAAATTATCATGCACGAAATATCAAAAGATCAGATCGCTAATGGTGGCGTGCTGCGCAGTGATAAAGATTGATATTAACATTAAAAAATTATTGGTAAAACAGACAAGATCAATAAGTTAAAATCGCTCTTATATTACATTTTGTAAAAAAATCTCAAATATAAAACATTTGAGATTTTTTATTCTAACAACTTTTGCTGTTTTATAAACATTCAATCATAAATGAATTGACCGCTATTTAACCAAAAACTTAATGTTTACAATGACAGTGATGCAAATGAAGTAAGTGCCCCATCTTGCTTGCTTTTGTTTCTAAATAGTGTTCATTATTAGGATTTTCGCCAACTTCCAATGGCTCACGTTGCGTAATTTTAATTCCAGACTGTTCAAGCACTCTTATTTTTTCTGGATTGTTGGTTAATAAACGTATCTGAGATACACCTAATAACGTCAACATATCAGCACATAGAGTAAAATCACGTTCATCGGCTGCAAAACCCAACTTTTCATTGGCTTCAACAGTATCTAAACCTTGATCTTGTAACGCATAAGCCCTAATTTTATTTAGTAAACCTATATTACGTCCTTCTTGGCGATGGTAAATTAAAACACCTTTGCCTTCTTTTGCAATTTGTTTTAAAGCTGCCTCTAACTGAAAACCACAATCACAGCGTAAACTAAAAAGCGCATCGCCAGTTAAGCATTCAGAATGAATTCTTGTAAGAACTGGTGTATCATCGGATATATCACCAAATACTAATGCAGCATGATCCTTTTTTGTTGCAATTTCTTCAAATCCAACAATAGTAAAACATCCCCATGGCGTTGGCAGTTTTGCTTGTGCAACACGTTTTAATTGCATTATTGTCTCCGTTTTAAGTAAAACATAAAAAATATTTTATAAAAATAAATTTATCTTCTATGCTAAAATATTAAGCAAGATTATACTTAATTGAGTTTATAAATGGGTTTAGTAATAAAAAAAACAATAGCCATACTAGCTATTTTCTTGATTGCACCTTTAATTATTATAGCCATAAATTGGCATTGGCAACCAGCATCATTAAATAATACATCTAAATATTTATTCTTAATAACTGAAACAGCAAGCTTTCCTTGGGCAATAATTACATCGACAATTTTATTTTTAGTCTTTTGCCTATTACAGTCCAGTAAAACCAAAAATAAAATTATATTATTATGGTTGCTTCTTGTTAGCGCAATATTAAGTGGGCAAATAATTAAACACTTTTTAAAATTGCAAACAGCTGAGCCAAGGCCTTATGTACTTTGGATGGAAA
This sequence comes from Gilliamella sp. Nev3-1, assembly GCF_001690435.1. Classification (NCBI taxonomy): domain Bacteria; kingdom Pseudomonadati; phylum Pseudomonadota; class Gammaproteobacteria; order Orbales; family Orbaceae; genus Gilliamella; species Gilliamella sp. Nev3-1. Next base: position 17,837 of record NZ_LZHN01000088.1, read on the forward strand.
AAGAATTTAATATTAATAAACAACAATTTTATTCACAAACGACATCAGAAAAAAAAGAGTTTATCCAGCAATTATTTAAAAATTCATCTACAATCCCAAATTGGTTATCTTACCACTGGCAAAATGAAACTAGTTTTTCATTTCCGTCTGGGCATACTTTATTTGCTGTAACTTGGGCTTTTTTAGCTTTGCTATTACTGAAATTCAAACAGCATTATGTGATAACATCGGTTATGATTATTTGGTCGATATTAATTGAAATCAGCCGATTATTATTAGGAATGCACAGCCCTATTGATATAATAGCAAGCGTATTAATTGCATGGATAATTTCATTAATCTGCTGTTTTTGTAATAGAAAATGGCATATAGTAGAAAGGTAATTTTCGAACGTCACTATAGTTGATAGATAGATTAACTGGCCAAAGCAATTTGTATAAATAAACAGGTATAATAAACAAAAACGTTTTAACTAAAAATAAAAAAGAAAGGTCAACATTATGAAATTTGTTATCTCAATTTTATTAATAATTATCATCTTTGCTATCTCAATTGCGATAGGCTCGTCCAATGATCAAATTGTCACATTTAATTATTTGGTTGCTAAAACTGAAATCCGCTTATCGGTGTTATTAGCCATTTTATTTGGTTCTGGTTTCCTTGTTGGTTGGATCTTAACTGGTATTTTCTTTATAAAATCTAAATTACAGCATTCATCAACAAAACGAAAATTGAACAAGCTACAAAAAAAATATGATGAAAGCATGGCTAATCATCAACAATTAAACTTAACTAAAAACCATTAAGAACAGATTACTATGTTTGAACTGTTATTTCTGTTACTTCCTATTGCGGCTGGATACGGTTGGTATATGGGTGACAGAAATGCTAAACAAAAACATCTAAACCAATCTAATCGCCTATCTCGTGAATATGTAGATGGGTTGAACTTTCTTTTGTCTAACCAAAAAGATAGAGCCGTCGATCTTTTCTTGGACATGTTAAAAGAAGACGAAGGCACGCTTGAAGCTCATTTAACGTTAGGTAACTTATTTCGCTCACGAGGAGAAGTTGACAGAGCAATACGAATTCACCAAGCGCTATTAGAAAGCTCGTCTTTAACGTTTGAACAACGACTATTAGCCATTCAACAGCTTGGTCGTGATTATATGGTTGCAGGCCTTTACGATCGTGCTGAAGAGATGTTTTTGCAATTAATTGATGAAGAGGATTTCCAACAATACGCATTGCAACAACTTATCATCATCTATCAATCAACCAGCGAATGGATAAATGCCATTAACATGGCGTCAAAACTGGTCAAACTTGGTAATGAAAAATATAAAACCGACATTGCACAATTTTACTGCGAATTAGCATCACTGGCTATTGCTAATGATGAGCTTGACAAAGCAAATAGTTTATTACAAAAATCAGCAACCGCTGACACAAAATGCGCTCGAACTTCGCTCATGCAAGGACGAATTTTTATGATCCAAAATAAAACAGAGCAAGCTATCAACTGTTTTCAACAAATATTACAGCAAGATAAAGCCTTTATTGGCGAAGCATTACCTTTATTAAAAGAGTGCTATTTAAAATTAAATAACCAACATGAATTTCAGCAATTTTTACAGTTATGTGTCGATCAAGACTCTGGCAATGTAGCCGAATTAATGCTTGCCGATCTTATTGAAAAACAAAAAGGTCTAGATGCTGCACAATACTATATGTACCGTGAATTACTTAAACATCCTAATTTAAAAGGATTTTATCGATTAATGGACTATCATGTTGCTGATGCGGAACAAGGCAAAGCAAAACAAAGTCTTTTACTTTTACGCAACATGGTGGGAGAACAAATAAAAGCAGTGCCTAACTATCGATGCCAAAAGTGTGGATTTACAGTTAATTCCATTTATTGGTTATGCCCAGCTTGCCGTTCTTGGTCCACAATAAAACCCGTTCGTGATTTTGAACAACTTTCTGATAAATAAAAAGAGATCTTTATGTTTTTAATTGATTCCCACTGTCATTTGGATAGCTTGGATTTTAGTACTAAATCTATCGAAGATATTTTACAAGAAGCAAACAATAACGATGTTAAGCACTGCTTAAGCGTGGCAACAACATTATCGGGCTATGAATCGATGAAAAAGCAACTTTTGCCCTACAAAAATCAATGCTCGTTTTCATGTGGAATTCATCCGCTTAACCTTGATGATGAAACGTACGATGCAGAAAGATTTGAAATCTTAGCACAAGAAGACAACGTTGTAGCACTTGGAGAAACAGGGCTCGATTACTATTACCAACAAGACAATCTAGAATTACAACAAACTATATTTAAAGAACATATTCGACTAGGTCGAAAGTTCAGCAAACCAATTATTGTTCATACCCGTAATGCTAAACAAGACACTTTAAAAATATTAAAAGACGAGCATGTCTATTCAGGTGTACTACACTGCTTCACAGAAGACATCGAAACCGCAAAACAACTATTAGACATTGGTTTTTATATTTCATTTTCAGGGATTATCACCTTTAAAAATGCCGAAGCTCTGCGAGAAGTTGCTAAATATGTGCCACTTGATCGTATTTTGGTCGAAACTGACTCCCCTTATCTTGCCCCTGTTCCATACCGAGGAAAAGAAAATCAACCCGCTTATGTTCGTGAAGTTGCACAATATTTATCTGTGTTAAAAGGTGTTTCATTGGAACAGATCGCACAAAAAACCACGTATAATTTTTGTCAATTATTCAATCTGCAAGGAAAATTAAATGAATTATAAATTAGCCATTGATTGGGATGATTTTTTAACAAACTATTGGCAAAAAAAGCCTGTAATCTTGCGTAAAGCGTTTGCTAATTTTATTGATCCTATTACGCCTGATGAACTAGCAGGTCTAGCAATGGAAGAAGAGATAGATAGCCGTATCGTATCGAATAAAAATGGTATCTGGGACGCGCAATTTGGGCCATTTACCCAATATGATGACTTAGGTGAAGATCATTGGAGCTTGCTAGTTCAAGCCGTTGATCATTGGCATACGCAAGCAGCGCGCTTAATTGAACCATTTAAATGCCTTCCACAATGGCAATTTGATGACTTAATGATTTCTTATGCAACAAAAGGTGCTGGCGTTGGACCACACATTGATAATTATGATGTCTTTATTATTCAAGGTATGGGGCGTAGACGTTGGCAAGTAGGTGATCGCAATCAAAATTATAAGCAATATAGTGCACACAAAGCATTATTGCATGTTGAAGACTATCAACCAATCATTGACGAAGAGATCACCGCTGGTGATATTTTATACATCCCCCTAGGTTGTCCACATAATGGCGTATCAATTGGTGAATCATTAAGTTATTCTGTCGGCTTTATAACGCAAACATCGCAAACATTGCTAAGTAACTTTGCCGATTATATCATTGATAACTTACCAACAGCTATTTATTATCAAGATAAGGATTTGAAGCTACCTAACGATCCGTACCAAGTCCAACCTTATGAACTTGCAAAAATACAAGATCAACTCATCGACTTAATCAAAACACCCAAATTATTCAATGATTGGTTTGGTAAGCATATTACAATACCAATGCACGATTTAAATATTATCCCAGTTGAAACGCCATACGATTATTATGAATTTGAATCACTACTAAAAAATGGCGCACAGTTACATCGGGTTCCCAGCATTCGTATACTTAAAGTGGGTGAGTTTGGCTACATTCATGGTGAAAAAATTGATTTACCTATGCCAATTATTGATCTGCTTTGTAAAACAGACACACTATGTTACCAACAGATACAAGACAAAAATACACTTCAAGTAATGCTTGATTTTGTCAACAAAGGCTATTGGTATTTTACTGAAGAATAACATAACTTATCCACCGATAATAAAATAGGTGGATAAAAATACAATTTAAAAGCTTTAAACTTGGCTTTTTATAAGTTTTAAGTATATACTTGCCCCGCTATAATTTACCTGCCGTTTAATCACAAATTAAACACCATAAAACGCAAATTTTAAGTAACTATCTATTTTAATAACTAGAGGTAAACATGAAACCTGACGTAGACTTAACCACGCAAGCTGAAAGTGAACACACAACCCCATATCAAAAGAAAACACTTTTTGCATCCACAGTAGGTTATGCACTTGATGGCATGGATATGATGATTTTAGCCGTCTGCTTTAACTTAATTTCAGTCAGTTTTAACCTAACAAAAACAGATTTAGGAACTTTAACATCAGTAACCTTACTTGGCGCAGTATTGGGTGGTATTTTATTTGGGGTGCTTGCAGATAAATATGGACGAGTAAAAGTCTTTTCATGGACAATTTTGATATTCTCCCTCTTTACTGGGTTATGTGCAATTTCACCTAACTATGAATGTTTTTTGATATTCCGTTTTTTAAGTGGACTTGGACTTGGTGGCGAATTCGGCATTGGTATGACCTTAGTTTCTGAAAGCTGGCCTAAACATAAACGTTCAAGAGCCACATCAATTGTGGCATTAGGCTTTCAAGTCGGTATCATTTTGGCTGCACTAACGGTAAACTTTATTGGTGAAGTTTATGGTTGGCGCTGGGCGTTTGCCATAGGGGTACTACCTGCTCTATTTGTTGCATGGACACGTAATGGATTAAAAGAGCCAGAAATATGGCAAAATCTAAAAAACCAAAACAAAAACCAAATTGCTATAGGTAAATTATTTAAAACTCCACGAACCACAGCAACAACACTAGGATTAACCATTGCTTGTGCTGTACAAAACTTCGGCTTTTATGGGCTGATGGTTTGGATGCCAAATATGATTGCAACAGAACTCAAATTACCGTTTAAAAACACCATGTTTTGGACCATTTCAACCACCATTGGCATGTCATTAGGGATCTTAATTTTTGGCTGGTTATGTGATAAATTTGGTCGTCGCCCTTCTTATATCCTATTTTTATTCATTTCAGCTGTTTCGATTTGGTTCTATTTCCATCAAACGGATATGTTGATATTAATCATATTTGGCTCAGTCATTGGCTTTTTTGTCAATGGCATGATGGGCGGATACGGTGCATTGCTTGCTGAACATTATCCAACTGATGCACGCTCAAGCGCCGAAAATATTATCTTCAATGTTGGGCGAGGTATCGCGGGAATATCCCAAGTGCTTATCGCTTATTTAGCCGAAATATACTCAACTAGCTATGCACTTGCATTACTTTCAGCGGCTTACTTATTATCAGCAGCTGCATTTGTCTTTTTAATACCTGAAACAAAAGGTAAAGCACTAGAATAAATAGATAAATAAAAGATAGGGCGCTTGTCCTGTCTTTTATATCAGCGTTTATATCAACTTAACCTAATAATCACTAATCCTCACCAAAATATCAGACTGTACTAGCCGCTATAAATGCGTTATTAAGGTAATACTGATTTTGGTATTGCGCTGGTGACATCTAGCCATTAGCTCAATGTCGGCGAACCCGCTTATAATCGGTTTCAATATATGTAAATAGGGCTTTATTGGCTTCTTCCTTGTTTTGTGATCATCATGAATAATGTTTTTTTAACGTATAAAAAAATTTCAGCAATGGTATATCCTAACAATTGTCAACCATGCTCACACTTTGGCTAAGTCCATACTGTAAAACTAATCGCTTAAAATCTGCGTTACAATATTGACTTTCTCGGCTACTAGGTAGTGAGAAATTGACGACAAAATAAGCTTTTTTGGGAGTGGTACAAACCAAATACTTATCAATAGACTTAATGTATTGGCCTGTACATCATAAAATAGTCTTGCTGCAAAAGGATTAATGTTACTATTTGTTACCACAAAAAACTTAAATAAAATCAATATCTTTTCTGAATGACTTTTATCGTACTCGACTCCCCGTTCTTTTTGACACCGCATAACCTATCTCCGTGATTGGTGAGCTTAACCGTACTTTATGTTGCTAATAGAGCGCTTTGATATTATCAAATAACCCATTTGATTTTGATTCACGTTTACACCAAGCGTAATAATCTGGCACGCTAATCTTTAATTGACGGCTGATCGGAGGTGCAAGATACTATGATAAATGTTGTTCCCTATATTTATACTTCACCGATTTGGATTATTGATAAAGCACACTTACACCTTTCTTAAGATGCTATTTGTCATTTTCAGTTTTTTAGCAAGCTGCATATTAGATAAGGCATAACTCACCGTCTATTGTTTATAATCTGTACTAAATTTTCAGTACTATAATGTATTCTGGTATGATTTTTACTTATATTCTAGAGAAGGCATTTACCCATTTTCTTGGCGAGTATTGCAATGCTGTGATGTTATATTGGAGCGGGAAACGAGGTTCGAACTCGCGACCCCGACCTTGGCAAGGTCGTGCTCTACCAACTGAGCTATTCCCGCTTATTTGAATACTTCGGAAGAAGTGGAGAGCATTATACAAAAAATTTTTTATTTGGCAACTATTTTTGCTTTCATTTTTTATCTTTCCAGCTAAGTGATTCAAAAATACCAAATAAGAACAAACGTAATACTTTAAATTTGTCTTGCTGCTTTTCTTGATTGGTCATGGTAGAATTTAACATCAACGCTTGTAAACCATGAGTAACAGCAAACGCAATTAAACCGACATTGGCGACCACATTGGCTGGCTTTGGATAAGGGTGAATAAGATTAAATAATAAAAACAACCATATAAACGAATATAATACTTTACCAATAAATATAAACATTAAATGCCTTCTTGTATAAAAAGATAACTGTGAACCTGCCCAGCAGTTTTTTCGCGATGCAAATGCCAATTAGTTGGAATATAAGCTGTTAAATCATGCCCTATTTCTGTTTCAATATAAATATAAGCTGATGGTTTTAACCAGTTGTTATTACCAAGCGCACTCACCGTTTTTGCTACCAATGCTTGATGAAATGGTGGATCGATAAATACAATATCAAACTGTTTTTCAGTAGGCTTATTTAACCACTGTAAGGTGTCAGTATGATAGACATTGATAGTATCTTTATCAATAAGCTGTTTGTTTTTATTAAGTAGTTGTGCTACTTGCTTATCTTTTTCAAGCAAGGTAACACTTTTAGCGCCTCGCGATGCGGCTTCAAATCCTAATGAGCCGCTCCCTGAAAAACAATCCAAACAATCACTATCATGTATCACTGGCATTAACCAGTTATATAGGGTTTCTTTGATACGATCCGTGGTTGGACGCAATCCTTGTTTGTCTAAAACTGGCAATTTACGCCCACGCCATTTTCCGCCAATAATTCTTATTGAACCATTCATTTTAAATCCTTTATCAGAAAAGCTCTGAAGTATTACCCTCTGAATCTGTTACACTAGTACCAACTTCCTGCGTAGCATAACCTGTTGGTTCAGTCCCTTTGATAAAATATTCTGACATTGTTTTAGAGCCAGATTGAGGCAGTAATCCTGTTTTTTCATCGATAGTAACAGAAATTACATTCTCTGGTTTGACATCTTCTCTTATTGGTACATCTTTTAGGGCAACTTTCATATAATCAACCCATACAGGATTTGCAGTCACAGCCCCTGCTTCAGCTCGAAAAGTTCGCCCTAACTCACGCCGGTGATCATCAAATCCCATCCAAACAGTCGTTACAATATTGCCGCCAAATCCAGAAAACCAAACGTCTTTAGATGCATTGGTTGTTCCTGTTTTACCGCCAACATCTTTCCTACCCAATGCTTTTACACGCCATGCAGTACCTTGCCAATTTGAACCACCGAATACAATAGAACGAAGACCATCTTTCATAATAAATGCGATTCCACTATTTACCGTATGCGGTGCATATTTTGGCGTTACATCAATCGTTTTATTATTGAGGTTTATATCTGGCAACACGATATTATCGTCTGATTTAAGGTTGGCTTGTTCTGGCTCTTCACTATCAGATCCATCAGATTCATTCTCAACATTATCTAATGATATTGATTTTACTTCTTCTGTAACAACATCATCATTACAACTTTGACAAGCAATCACCGGTTGATGCTGATAAATTGTACCAGATCCATTATTGTATTCTATTTTTTCAATTAAGTATGGGGTAATTAAATAACCGCCATTAGTGATAACAGAATATGCTCTTGCTACTTGTAACGGTGTAAATGAAGCAGAGCCTAACGCTAACGATTCATTATGTGAAATATTTTCTTTAGGGAATCCAAAACGCTCTAAATAAGTCGCAGCATAATCAATACCAACTGCACGCAAGGCTCTTACCATCATTACATTTTTAGACATACCTAGCCCTATTCTTAAACGTAATGGACCAGCATAATTAGGTGGCGAGTTTTTCGGGCGCCATGTAGCACTACCTGTAGAGCGGACAATTGGTGCGTCATTAAGAAGCGTAGCCATTGTTAAACCTTGCTCTAACGTTGAAGTATAAATAAACGGTTTAATATTCGAACCTAATTGTCGAAGCGCTTGTGTTGCTCGGTTAAATTTACTTAAATTGAAATCATAACCGCCTACAATTGCTTTAATGGCGCCATTATCTGAATCAAGCGATACTAAAGCTGCATTAACTGCTGGGATTTGTGCTAACTCCCAATTATCAGCAGATTTTTTCACCCAAATTAGTTGTCCAGCTGTTAGCGTGTCAGACACCTTTTTAGGAAATGCCCCTTGCCGAGTATCACTAATAAATGGCCGAGCCCATTTCATATTTTGATATGTAATAGTAATATTACTTTTATCAGATAATACGGCCGTTGCTTCTTTATCTGATGAAGTCATGACAACCGCTGGGCACATACCGCTATAACAAATATATTTATCAAGAGTTTGTTGAATTTGCTCCGAATTCCATGGCGTTTCATTTTGCTTCCATAATACTTTTTCAGCACCTCGATAACCATGCCTGATATCATAATCAATAATATGTTTTTGTACTGATTCAGTAGCCGCTATTTGATCTGTTTTCGAGATAGTCGTATAGACTTTATAGCCGTCCGTATAAGCATTTTCACCAAACTTATCGTACATAAATTGGCGCGCCATTTCAGCTACATAAGGAGCAGAAAATTCAATTTGTGGTGAGTGATAACTTGCTCCTAAAGGCTTTGTAATCGCTTCATTATATTCAGCTTGAGTGATATAGGATTGATCTAACATACGACCTAACACCCAATTACGTCTAGCCAATGCACGATCAGGGTGTGAAATAGGGTTAAACGCAGATGGCGCGTTTGGTAAGCCTGCTAATAGAGCAGCTTCATCAATGGTTAACTGTTCTGGTGTTTTACCAAAAAATGTATAAGATGCCGCTGCAACACCATATGCTCTAGAACCAAAATTAATCATATTAAGGTACAGTGCCATGATTTCTTCTTTCGATAACTCTTTTTCCATACGAATAGCCAAAATTATTTCTTTAGCTTTACGGGTTATACTTTTTTCAGGAGTTAAGAAAAAGTTTTTTGCGACTTGCTGAGTGATTGTACTACCACCTTGAGAAAACCCTTTATGTTTTAAACCAATATACATCGCTCGAGCAATACCAATTGGGTCGATACCAAAATGTTCATGAAAACGAGCGTCTTCGGTTGCTATAACGGCATTAACCACAATTGGTGGAATTTCGTTATATTTTAATGGGGTTCTACGACGTTCACCAAAGGTAGCGATTAGCTCGCCATCTTTACTTAATACTTGCATTGGCGTTTGTAATCGAACATCTTTTAATGTTGTAACGTCCGGAAGGTCTTTAGAATAATAAGCATAACCAGCAATACCAATAACCAAGCCACAAAGAAATAAACCGATGAATAATTTTAGAAGAAATTTTAACACTTTAATTAATATCACAAATCTTTCCTATCTAAATTTTTAAGGCAAAAATAATGGCATCAGAGTTATCTCTGCGCCAAATTTACTCAACCTATCTTTCGATAAGGATCTTCACATTGACATTAAAAGAAAATGCTAATGATTGATCGCTCACCCATTAAAACACACTAAAATTGTGTGCATTATCTCCCATCTTTAGCATTATTTTAAGCAATTTTTAAAGAAATCGTGAAATAATTCTATTTTAACCCAATACATCTTACATTATGTGGAGCATAAAACTTAACATATCCAAGCTACAATTAATGATTTCAACTCTGTTTTATTCAATACTTATGATGCTTTGTCTAGTCATGTTTGCTAATACATCCTTAAATACTTATACCTTTATTATTCTAATCTTATTAATAATTCAATGGTGGCATAGCCTATGTTATTTCAAAACAATTAAAGGTGAATTTGTGTTATTTCACACTATCAATCAAATTTATTGGCATAAACAGCGCTGGTATTTAATGCATACACCGCTTATATTCCGCTATGTTATTATCCTGAATTTAAAATCCAGACATGACGGTAAGCACTGTACACTTTTGTTAATGGCCGATAATCTTCAAGCCAATGATTGGCGTACATTACGTTTTTACCTAAAACAAGTTGATCTAACTTAACTCACGTACTTTTTTTATAAAATTTTTCATCAAAATAGCTGTTTAACTAATGTGATTTTTTAATCCAGTACTGATAAGGTTGAGACTCTATTTGTGATGACAGCAATTGGTGCTCCATATGGCGACAAAAACTAGGAACATCACGGGTCGTCGCCAAATCATCGGCAATCACATAAAGGACTTGCCCGATAGCCAGATCTCGAATTGCTTTCCTGATTAACATAATCGGTTCAGGACAGCGCAGTCCTAATGTATTGAGTTCTTTATCAAAAATTATATTCATTTTTTGAATCTGATCATTATAAAAATAATTTACTTAGGTAATGTGGCACAGCCTCTTCAGCATTTGATCCAATAACCTCTAATTTTGGTAACAATGCCTTTAGCTCAGCACTACCATTTTGCATTATGCAACCTTTACCGGCAGCTTTTAGCATTTCGTAGTCATTCATGCCATCACCAAAAGCAATACTGTCTTGTAAACTATAACCTAGTTTTTCAACAACCTTTTTCAATGCACTACCTTTAGACACATTTTCAGCCATTACTTCAAGGCAATTTAATGTTGAAAAGGCAATGCTAATTTTATTACCGAATTTTGCTTCTAACCGATTTTTTAACTGAAGCAAATGTGGGTAAAGCGCATCATCAGTAGTAGTAAAATAAATTTTAGCAATATCATTAGTATCAAAATCAAGTGGGTTAAATAACTGATAAGTAAACTGCGTGTCTTGGTAAAATCCTAATGAAAATGTATCTTCTTTATTGATTAACCAATGATCGCCACGATATAAATGAGTATAAACTAAAGGGTCATCCATACTCATTTTAGCTATTTCACAAGCAAGCGATGGCTCAATACTTTGGCTAAAAACTAAATTGCCCGTACTATCATGCACTCTCGCACCGTTAGAAGTAATCATAAAAGCATCAATTTCCATATTTTCCCGCATTTGGGCAACATCAATGTGGTGCCGACCAGTTGCAAAAACAAAATGGATACCTTTTTTACGAAGCGCTTGAAGGACTTGTTTGGTATAAGGCGATAAGCTATGTTCAGGTGTTAATAAAGTACCGTCTAGATCAGAAGCAACAACATGCATAATATTCTCTACTTTTATAATAAATGGTAATAATAACGACTAAAATTATAGACTTTAAAACAATAATTACTTATCAAAGCCAAAGCTAAAACAAGTTAAAATATAATACAACTCCATTGACATTTACTCAACCAATTGTGGTGTAATAAAAATAACCAGCTCACGTTTTTGTTGTTTGTTACTATTGTGTTTAAATAAGCGACCAATTAATGGCATGTCCCCAGCACTAGGCACTTTTTGCTTATTTTTAGTATTAACTTGTTGAACTATACCGCCTAATACAACGGTTTCTCCATTTTTTATCTGAACTTGTGTTTTAATTTCTTGCGTATCAATAGCTAATACTTCACCGTTATCACTACGTTTTATTGAACGCCCAGCCGTATTTTGCGTGATATACAAATCTAAAACCATCAGCTCATCAGATAATATTTTAGGTGTCACTTCTAACCCCAAAACAGCATGCTTGAATTCAATTGAAGTAGCACCATTACTACCGCTAGAAACCTCGTAAGGAATTTCTGTACCTTGTTTTATTGACGCCATATTTTGATTAGCTGTAAGTAAATTAGGGCTGGCTATAATCTCAAGTTGATTCTCAGATTCAAGCGCTGACAACTCTAAATTGAGTAAATGCCCCGATAGTTTAGCTAAATTAAAACCAACTGTAGAGGTTGAATGGCTGACGCCAAGCCCAACATCAAACTTATCTAATAATTGCGATGAAGACCCTTCATACCCCCATTTAATACCTAGTTCTGACATACTTTCATCACTCATGGTAACAATATGCGCTGAGATATGAACTTGGGGCATCGGTTTATCCAGTGTTTTAACTAATTTTTTGATATTTGCAAATTGTTTTGGTACATCAGCAATAACGAGAGAATTGGTCCGTTTATCAAATGTAACCCGACCTCGTGGTGATAACAAATCTTGCTGTTGAATCATTTCAATTAAAGTTGTTGGATCTGCATAATTAACAGCTATAAATAAAGAACTAATAGGTTGGTTTAATTCTTTTTCTCTTTGTTCTGATTGTTGTTTTTGCAATAAAATTTCAGGATCTATCGCTTTAGAAATAAGCAAAATATTATCATCAATTTCTGCTTGTAAATTCGCTGAATCTAATATGATTTTTAGCGCTTTATGCCAATCAACATTATTAAGTTTAATGGTCTGTTTAATTGATATATCTTCTGACATAACCAGGTTCATTTGTTTACTATCGGCTAACGCTTGCAAGATAATTGCAATATCCGTTTGATAAAATGCCATTGAAATATTTTTTTGCTGATCAGCGTTTGATGATAGGAGTATATTGGCATTACTAGTATTTGTGTTGATTGCTAAAAATATAAATACTATCAGCAAACGGCTTTTAACCTTAGTTAATATGTAGATAACCAATTGTAACTCTTGATATTTTTGGTTTTCGGCAATTTTATTACTCATTTAGCAACATCGTCCATAATACAATATTATGGCAATAATCAGGTAAATCTGCTTGCCATATTATTTTATCGTTTAGTGAAGATTGTACATACCAAGGAAACAAAACATTTGGCACTGTATTATCAGTTATTGCTAACCAATGATTATCAGAGGCTAACCAAATTTGTTGATAATTCTGATCAATTTGTTTCATAAACCCTCTAAAATGCCAAGCTTGAATTTGCTCAAGTAGTAATGCTGTTTGTTCACTACAAGAAACTCGGTAATGTTGTTGAAAAGGATCGCTTTCCAACAGGATATTAGCTTTTAACTCAAAACAGATAGCACAAAATAAAACAATACATTTATAAAGATAGGGCTTCATTGATGATCCTTTTCAAACAATAAAGTAAACATTATTTGTAACTGTTGATCTTGCTTGCTGATTTTAAGATTTTTAAAATCAAGATAGTAAAAATCATCGGTTAATGATGAAATAAAATTAATAAAATCAAAAAACTGCCCCTCTAACTCAATATCCCAATTAGCTGTTTTATCTGTTTGATAATGCTTAAAAGATACTAATGAAAGATGATTTTGCTCGATCGCCAATGCGAATTCCCTATCTGATATCAAACTATATAAACTATTTTTACTTGCCTGATAACGGCTAGCTTTTGCTTGTAATTGCTCATTTTCAATAACTATTTGCTGATATGACTCGACTGCTAGCTGTGCTTGTTGCCGAATATCTTTAATAAACAACAGATAAACGATTACAAAAAACACCAAACCAAATAAAACACAAAGCATATATTGTTGCCAAATTGGGCGTTCAAAAAAATCACTATTCACTAAGCATTATTTCCATTTCAAAAAATAAATGATTTTTATTGGATAAGATTGTTTTAACTTGACTGTTACTTATATTTTTTAGCGTTAACAAACTTTGATTAAATTTAGTTAGCTCAACATAACTAAAGCTTTGCCCTTCAATCTTTACTTTTTGTGGCTCATAATAAAAACAATCAAGCCAGATTACAGAAGGCAACTGCTGTGAAAGCAATACTAAAGATTGCTGAATTTGTTTTTGACTTAATGATGGATTAGGCAAATCATGCATTAGCTCTTCAGTTAGCTTTTGTGTTATACCTTGTTGTTGCAAGCGTTTTTCATCATAAGTTTGTAGCTCGTTTTGAGCTTGCATCCACAAATAACAGAGCAAACAACCGATTACACCAATAACACTAGTTGCCACGAATATCAGTTGCCGTTGTTGCTTTGTTTGCTTCTCTTGCCGCCAAGGTAAAAAATTAATTTTAGTATTTTCAAACCCACACCCTACAAACGTTAATAACAATCCATACTTATTAAAAAGATTAATCCAATTTTCAATATAATGACGTTCAGCTATCACCACTGTAATTTGCTTTTTTTGTTCAGTTGAATAAGCGAAATCAAAAAACACACTTTTAGCTGGTAATTGAAATAATTTATGGATGTTAGCTTCAACATATAAACTCAATTCATTGAATTTGAGCTTTACATCAGGCAAAGCTAGTTGTTGCATTTGGGTTAAATTAATGTCCAAATTGAGCTCAAATTCAGTACGAGCAGAAAATTTTTTTTGTAGATCATCAATGAAAACCGCTAAATCAGCCTCATTTTGATAATTCCATACAATTAGATCTTCGCTAGCATTTGATGTAGTGTGTTGCTTAACTGCGCTCACTATCCTATAACGTAAAATAGTAGGTTCGACATAAATAATGATGCGTTTTTTATTAAAAAGCATGATGGACTATCTTTTAATTTTTGCTAACAACATGGCTTAATCCTAATTGCCCTTTTTAAAATAAGAATGGATAAAAGGTATTTTTGCGAACTATCACCCAAAAAATGTTTAAAATTAAATCGAACGAAGCAAATTTTAGAGAAATTTAAAAAAAAAGGTTGACTGAAATAAGGCGTGCCTTATAATGCACACCCACACGGTAAGGGTGATTAGCTCAGTTGGGAGAGCACCTCCCTTACAAGGAGGGGGTCACTGGTTCGAACCCGGTATCACCCACCAATCTTTACCGTGACGTTTCTATAATGAAACACGTGGGGTGATTAGCTCAGTTGGGAGAGCACCTCCCTTACAAGGAGGGGGTCACTGGTTCGAACCCGGTATCACCCACCATCTTTAGATGGGTCGTTAGCTCAGTCGGTAGAGCAGCGGACTTTTAATCCGTTGGTCGAGCGTTCGAATCGCTCACGACCCACCATTTCATCATATTGGCACTCAGCAGGTAGACATTACCTAATATAAAATAAGAAAAGTAATAGAAATACTAGCTAGTATTTAGCAAATTTATTTAAAATAAACTGTTATAATTGATAGTGCTGCCTTAAACGAATAAAACTCACAACATTCTGAATAGTTAAGATAAAAATTTACTATTTTTGCTTCAAAATCTAATCAATACTCATTCCCTAAGCTAAAAAGTCATGGTTAATTACAGTGTATTATTGAATAAATAACAATATTATACTTCTTTTACGATCGCGATTAAGGTTGAAACAAACTAATTAAGCTATACTAAACAAATAAATACGATAAAATACTCGGTATTTATTTTTGAAGGAAGTTGTATGCTAAAGTTTTTTGCTACGTTATCACTAGTTTTATGTTTTAGTGTTGCGGCAAATGCCGATCAACAAACTATGTTTGATTTTAATCAAGAGTATCAAAAAGCAACAGAACAAAATGATGCTGAAGCGCAGTACCACGTAGGCCTTATGTATGCCGATGGTTCATATGCTAAAAAACGCCAATTTAAAGGTATCGAAAATGGATTCGAACAGCAATCAGAAACACAGCCTGACTATATTAAAGCAAAAGAATGGTTTGAAAAAGCAGCCAATCAAGGCAATATTGCCGCTCAACATAGCTTAGCTTTATTGCACTTTAACGGGCAAGGCACAAAACAAAACTATTCAAAAGGAATTGAGTGGGATACAAAAGCAGCTAAAAAAGGGGATGCAATTGCCCAATATACATTAGCCATGCTCTACTACCAAGGCACAGGTGTAAAAAAGAACTATTTTAAAGCAAAACAATGGTTTGCTAAGGCTGCAGAACAAAACTATTCTGATGCAAAAGATCACTTAATTGTTGTAACAAAAAAGGTCAATGCCATTGTAGCCAAACAACAAGCCAAGAAAAAACAAGCTAGTGATAATGATTGCGGTTGTGACTAAAACCAAATGTGACTCAAAACAAATAATAGCAACGTATTGATTTAATGTTAACTTATAAGTTATAAGAAGTTAATGCAACGTTTTCCTATGCAACAGATAACCAAAGTGATATTGAGAAAGAACCAGGTTATTGACGCGCTAATTATCAATTTCAAATAAATGGTAAGCAGTCAGAATTTGCCAAATTAGTTGATGACAACAGTACCGAAAAAAATAATTTTATCGAAACAGATTAATCTATTTTTAAATGACAATAAAGCAGAAAAAGGAGATAAGATTATAACGCAAGATGATAAGTTAATAATTAATAATAATAAAATTAAGACTATAAACTTATCACAGATAGAATTTTAAAATCAGTGGATCACTATATTAATTCCAACTTGCATTACCAACTCTATTTTTGGAAAAAATTGCTTTGTGAGAGTTCTGGCAATTCAAACTATCGCATCAATTTCACCGTTCTCACATTTTTTACGGTATTCATCTAGTAGTTCTTTATTATTTTTGAAATCGTCAACCGTATAGGTTTTCTCATTACATCCAAATAAGAACATGGCAGTAATCAATATTAGTATTTTTTTCATATAAATTCCTTACAATCGTTGGTTAATATTAGATTAAGTTTTATTGTGTTTTATTAAAAAATCATTTACAGCTAACCTAAGTAAATCAGAAATTGTTTTCAAAGGTAACTTTGCCAAGAAATAAGATTACTATTCAAAATGGCGACATGTTTATAATAAATAAGAAAAATCAATTTATTATAAATGCGTCATCACAAAGAATATTAAAAGCCACAATGTAGCTTCTTAGTTAAATTAATTCCGTGCGTGAGGGTTGCTAGCTGACGTGCTTAAACTTAAAATTGCTTGGAAAGAATTTTCACAATTTAAACTATCCCCATCTATTTCACCGTTCTGGCACATTTTACGATATTTATCTGGTAATTCTTTGTTATTTTTGAATTCTTCTACACTATAGGTCTTCTCATTACATCCGAATAAAAAATATTATGATTCTTTTTGGTGCTTGTTTCTATATGGTAGAATCCAATCCTTTACCCTCACGTTCCATCACGTAAACTTGAAAACTAGACAGCAATAATAAATGAACATGTCTGCACATTAAAATAAATCGACATGTAATCAGATAAAGATAAAAAAGATATTTATGCTTATTAAATAATCATAAATAAGCTTGCAAATAAATAAAAAAGATCCTTTAATAAAAATAATATTTCCCCAACTAACACAGGCAGATAAATGAAAAAATTAACATTGATAATTTGCTTATTAATATCTGTAAACATTTCAGTTTTTGCACAACTAAATACAAAATACAATTTTAATGTTGAATATAAAAAAGCGACTGAACAAAATAACGCTCAAGCACAATACAATTTAGGTTATATGTATAACTATGGCCTAGGTGTTAAACAAGATTATGCAAAAGCTATTGAATGGTATCAAAAAGCAGTTAATCAAAATCACTCTGATGCCCAAGTAGCTTTAGGCTATATGTATGCTACAGGTCAAGGTGTAGAGCAAAATTTACTAAAAGGAAAAGAGTTATATGAAAAAGCAGCATTGAATGGTAATGCTCTAGGTCAATATAATATGGGGACACTTTACGAATTTGCAGAAAAAAAACATTATCGTAAAGGAATTGAACAAAATTTAAATGATAACAGTATCAGTCAAAATTATTTTAAAGCCAAAGAGTGGTATGAAAAAGCAGCAAAACAAGGTAATAAAGAGGCACTCAATAATCTAGGCGTTTTCTATTATAACGGAACTGCTGTAAAAAAAAGCTACACGACAGCCAGAAAACTTTATGAGCAAGCTGCCCAAAAAGGCAATATGATGGCAAAACATAATTTAGCTAATATGTATTACAATGGATTGGGTGGGTTAAAAAAAGATTTTGCCAAAGGCGTTGAGTTAGATACTGAAGCTGCGGAATCTGGCAATCCAGATGCGCAATGTAGCTTAGGCTGGTTATATTATCAAGGGTCATGGTTTGCAAAAGATTACAGTAAAGCATTAGAGTGGTTTCGGCTTTCCGCGCAACAAAATTATGCGGATGCTCAATACTATTTAGGTATCATGTATCAAAATGGCCAAGGAGTTGCACAAGATATTTACAAAGCAAAATATTATTTTCAGCAAGCTTGTAAAAATAACCATAAAGATGCTTGTAAATATGTAAAAAATATTCTTTGATTATGATTATTCCCAAACGAATTTTTCAGGCCTTATTGTATTGCTAATAAATAACTTTTTTATTTAAACGAGCAATGATATAAATGAGTTGTGGATGGGGAAAATAACTTTGTATCGGCAACATTATTAATTACCCTATTTCTGCATTGAGGGTAATTTTGATGATTTAATTTATTCAAAATTACCCAAATCGTCTTAATTTTTAATATGTTAGTTTTAATATCTTCGCTAATTCTATTATCAAGCCTATTAATCTTTTTTCACCCATGTTTATTGGCTTTCTTTGTGCATTAGAATGCGTTAAAAACAGGCAAACACACAAAATAATTTACAAAAATAATTTATAAAGCCAATGCGTTATCCCTCACTGCGTTAAACCATAACCAAGCGGATAGAGTGCTTTCATATCATTAGGCAGATCTGAAGATTGTTGCTGTACGCTATCCATTGAGTCTGGTAGTGAAAATGGTATTTTAGCTACGTAAGGTTTGTCACCAAATAATCTATCAAACAATACTTCATCATTTACCCCAAAATTAGCAATAACAGCACTAGCGTATTGTTTTAATGGAGTGACAATTGCTGGCCTATCTAAATAAACAGTAACAACAACAGGATGCGTTTTACTTGCTTGCGCAATAAATTCAATATCTTTATCGTTAGGAGGAAATGCTAAAGATCCCTCATGATGCTCTAAGCCAAAAAAGTAACCTTTATGATTTTGCTCATAAGGTGCATTTATTCGGGCAACAACCACATCAGCTTGCTCTAATTTATCAACAATATTCACTTTATTCTTTAACAGATTTTTAGCATTTGGTAAAAATCCATATAAATAGATTTTGTTATTGGCGTTTAATGGTAATGTTTTTTGTATATTTTCAAGTAATACCAAAGAATTATATTGGGCCTGACTCGCCATCTTTTGAAAATCTTTGTTGCCAACAATACTTGTTTTGTTTGGATCTACATATGGTGTTTCAAATTGACCTAGAGAAAATTTTTGAATCAAAATCGCTAAAACGGCTTTATCGATATTTTTTTCGGCAATTTTTTTATTCTTAACAGCAGTTACAATAATTGAACTATCGCTAACCCCGCCAAACTGTTGAATGCCAGCATGAAAAGCTTTAATAAAGCGTTGCTCTTTAGTAAGATCCTCAACTCCCCATGGCATGCCTTCAACTTTCGGTTTAATTCCCGAAGCTGTTCCATTAACACAAACATCATTACAATCATTAGTAATACTCCAATCACTTATAACAACACCTTTAAACTGATAAGTATTACGTAATAGATCTTGCAATAAAAATGAATTAAACCCACCGCCAACAGCATCAAATTTATGATCACCTAGCTGAGCATTTTTCAATATAGAATAAGTTGGCATGACACCTGCAACATTTACCTCAAAAGCGCCTGTAAATGGAATAATATGTTCTTTTAAGCTATCTTTATGGGTAAAAAGCGCATATTTACCATAAGCACTATGACTATCAAATCCATTTTCGGCAGCACCATATCCCACCCAGTGTTTCACAACGGCAGCGACACTTTGCGAATTTAGACCTGTACTACCATTTTGTATTCCAGATATATAACCACGAACCATTTTTTTGCTTAACTCAGGATTTTCACCAAATGTCCCCTCAAATCTAGCCCAACGCGGTTCTGTACCTAAATCGGCCATGGGTGACAAGGCTTGCGTTACACCTAATGAACGGTATTCTTGACGGATAATATCGCCATATTCATTGATATCTTTTTCACGACCAATAGCCGCCATGCCTAATGTTCCAGGCCACTGACTAAAACCACTTTTTATACCTAACTCATTACCATAATAAAACGTATTTCTAGGATCAACACTTATTGTCAATGGAATGGATAAACGAGAAGATTCAGCTATTTTTTGTAACTGATTATTCTGCTCCGCAAAATCTTTAGGATTAACTTCTAATCTGGTTATAAAGCTATTAACTTTATCTTTCAGAATCAAAACAGTCAGCTTTTTAAAATCATATTTATCACCACGCCCTATTTCATTATTTACACTTGGCGCATTGCCATGCATCATTATCCCAGCTTTCTCTTCTAATGACATTCTTGAAAGCAAATCCTGTGCTCGTTGCTGTGGCGATAAACGCCAATCTTCATATGGAGTTAATTTTCCATTTTTATCCATATCTTTAAACTCAAGACCATCCACAGTTATTTTTTTTAATTGATTGCTTTCAATTTTGACTTGGTCAATAGCAAATAATGGACTTGTGGTAAGAACCGCACTAATTAATAGTGTTAGTTTTAAAATATTACTTTTCATTGTTTTCTCCTTAAGTGATCTATTACGCATTTATTAATAGTAAATTTATAAAATAACTGAATTGAATAAACAGTAATAAACCATCTTATATCTACGCTATAACTAATCCATACGCTTCAACTTTCCTTTATATAAAACAAAACCCTTATATAAAAAAACCTAAACACTTTATTAACCAAAATGTTTAGGTTTTGCCTGTATAGACAATTAGCTGTACAGTAACAATCCAAATTTATACTATGTAAGCTAGCACTAATTATATAAAGAAGATATCTTATAATTTAACAAATACATGTAATTGTGATAATAGTCACATTATTATTTCATAATATTATTTGATAATTGCTCTCAAGGGGGAGATAAAAATGCCCAAAAGAGCCTTTATTATTTAAAGATCTTAAATGGATGTTTGATGAGCAAAGTAAGGATGTTTATTAATAGGCAGAACGCTCTTTGAATCATATAGGCTATAGCCTATTTACTGTTCTAACTTTAATTGTTATAAACGACATAAAAAACTAGCCGATAAGCGATGTACAACATGACAGTGCCAACTAGACAATCTAATATTACCCACATCTTTTTTTGTTTAAATAATGGCGCTAACAATCTTGCACCATAACCAATACCAAAGAACCATACAAAAGAGGCACAAACAGCGCCAATCAAAAATGCCAGTTTTTGTTCACTATTTAATGTGCCAGCTATTCCCCCAACAATCACAACCGTATCTAAATATACATGTGGGTTAAGCAAAGTGACCGCTAACGTTGCAACTACCACCTTGATTAAACGGCTATTATTCACATTTTGAGATTCTATTTGCATATTGCTTGTGCCTTTAATTGCACTTTTAAACGCACTAAAACCATACCAAATTAAAAAAAACACCCCCATTATTGCTAGCAGATTTGTGATTAAAGGATTACAACTAATGAAAGAGCCCACCCCTAGAATGCCAATCGACATTAATACAAAATCACAAATAAAACAAATTGCCGACACATAGAAAATATGGTTTTTTAATATTCCCTGTTTGAGAACAAATAAATTTTGTGCACCAATAGCAATGATTAGGCTAGCGGAAACTAACGCACCACGTAATATTTCTGATAGCATTTTATTATAACGCCTGTGGAAAATAGGAAAATACTGTCATCTTAATTAAGATGCAATAAATCTTCAATAAATGTATTAAGTTTATTATTCATGTTTTTCTAAGCAAACTAATTGAGCCTGCTCTTTGTTTAAATAGAGAATAATCATACCAATTGCTAACCAAATTACACCGACAATTTTTGCATCATTATCAATATGTAGTAATACAGGTAATAACACTATAATACCAATAATAGGCATAAAGATATTTAAAACCCAAGAACGCCAACCCTTTGAACGTTTTTTAAACTTAAAGTAGCCGATTACAGATAAATGTAACATAATAAATGCCGTTAACGCACCAATATCAACAAATGACACTAGAGCTGCTAATCCTTTATCATGATTGGCAGCAATAACAACTAAACATAAATTAAATAGCGCAGAGCATAAAATAGCCATTGCTGGCACGCCACTTTTTTTACCCACTTTAGCAAAAAATGAAGGTAAACGCTTATCGCGCCCCATACTGAATAAAAGACGACTTGCGGCAGCTTGCCCAACCATTGCAGCAAATGATGCACCAATGGCTTTCATCAAACTTAGCGCCCATCCTAGGTATAAGTTAATTTCTTGATTAACAATATTATAGTAAGCTTTACCCTGTAGTTCAGGATGACTACGCAAATATGCTGAATTATAAGGATTAAGTAAAGCACCAACATAAATTTGAATTACAAATAGGCAACCTGCTAAAATTAAACAACTCATAATTGCTTTACTCACTAAATTATGGGAACCACCGTTTTCTTCAGAAAAAGTTGCAATAGCATCAAATCCCAAATAAGAGAGCACCGCAATAGATACAGCATTAAACAGATTAGCCCAGCTAAATAAATCACCGCCCCAAAAAGGTTTCAACCAATCTCGACTAATATCACTAGTTGCTATTAGCCAAATAGCAACAAATAGCACAGCAAACAATACAATAATTTCAAATAGTAAGATAATTAATGTAATTTTCGCCGATTTTTTGATGCCAATTAAATTCAACGTGGTAGTTAATACAACCGCCAAGCAAGTCCATACCCATACAGGTACTTCAGGAATTAAGGCATTGAACGAAATACCGCTAAATAAGTAAGCAACAGCAGGAATAAACATATAATCAAGCAATAACAACCAACCGACTAAAAATCCCACATTAGCATGAATGCCAATCGAACAATAAGCATAAACCGCTCCTGCATGGGGTAAAGCATTTGCCATTCTAGCATAAGAAAATGCGGTAAATGCCATTACCAAAGTTGCTACAATATAAACTAAAACAACTGCACCATCACTGATTGCATCTAAAACACCAAATAATCCTATTGGTGCCGCTGGTCCAATAAAAAGCAATCCCAGAATAACCATATCCCGAAATCGCATAGTTTTACTTAACTGTTGCATAACCACTCTCTTATTACACTGACTAATAAAATGTTAAATGATTAATGCAAAACACACTAAGATCAGGTTGTTATTAGATTATAATTATTCGTTATAAGAATAGACTTTAATGATATTCCCTAACCTCATAGGTATAAGACATTTTTGCGGTTTCCCCTAGCATGATAGAGGCACTACAGTATTTTTCTGAAGCAAGCTTCACTGCTCTTTCTACTGCTTGATCATCAACATCGATGCCTGTAATCACAATATGGAAATTAATAGATGTATAGACTTTTGGTGAAGATTCTGCTTGAGTTTTATCAATTTCTATCCAAAGATCGCGAATATCTTTTTTATTATTTTTTAAAATAGCGATAATGTCATAAGCCATACAACCTGCTGCACCATGTAACAAAAGTTCCATAGGACGAGCACCGCGATTACGCCCTCCATGTTCAATACCACCATCCATAACTAACGAGTGTCCACTGGCTGTTTCGCCTAAAAAACCAAAATCATCAATCCACTTTAAACGATCTTTCATTATTCACTCCCGCCAATTTATTTTCAAACTTTTATTCGTTACCATCTGCTAAATAACATAAGATTTTTTAGCCATCTTGTCATCTTTTAATTTACTATTTTGCAATCAAACCTGATAATGATATTAAACGGTGGATCAGTAAAATCAATTATCTAATTTTAATTTTTACTTAACAAAAAAGATGGGTTATTAGTGTTACCATACCTTAAGGATTAAACATGATTCTTGAATTTATTATATTCCTTTCTATAGGCGCTGTTGCGGGATTATTAGCTGGTATGTTTGGTGTTGGCGGTGGTGCATTAATAGTGCCCTCCTTAATCTTTACCTTAAATTATTTTAATCTAGGTAATGCTTGGGTTAACCATATCGCGATTGCAACCTCATTAGCAACCATCATTGGCACAAGTTTATCTTCAAGCTATATTTATAATAAAAACAATAATATTCAATGGAATATCCTTAGAAAAATGGTTTTAGGTTGTATCATAGGCACTTTAGGTGGTTCGTATATGACGCCTTATATTCCAGGGGTTTGGTTAAAATGGATATTTATCATTTTTCTTATTTATGTTAGTGGCCAATTTATTTTACAAGCGAGTAAAGTTTCACAAAATCATACTAGTAAAAATATTTCTATTAATAACAGCATTTTTATATTTGCAGGAACCTTAATTGGCATTTTTGCTGCACTTGTCGGCGTGGGTGGTGGTGTTTTAGTTGTACCATTTTTACAAAAATGTGGCATAGATATGCGAAAAGCAATTGGAACATCGGCTGCTTTCACTTTACCCGTTGCTATCGGTGGTACAGTTGGCTACATCATTGCGGGTTGGCATACCCCACAATTACCCCAATATTGCTTAGGCTTTATTTATTTACCTGCGGCATTAACTATTATGCTGGCGAGCATTCCTATGGCAAAAGTGGGGGCACAAATTGCACAAAAATTATCAATAAAAAAGCTGATCAAGTTTTTTGGTGTATTTTTATTATTACTTGCAATAAAACTGATTATTTCTTAAATATTATTGGCAGATATAAAAAAGGTCGCATAACAACGACCTAATAAAATTTGATATTAAATATTCGATAGTTATCTTGCTTCTTTAACTGCAAGTCCCAATTGCCAAACTGCCATGGCATAATGCATGCTATGGTTATAGCGGGTTATGGTATAAAAATTCGGTAAGCCATACCAAAATTGGTAACGATCACCCATATCAAGGCGCAATAGACTCACCTGAGTATGACCATCTAGTGAGCCTTGTGGTTTCAAGCCAGCTTTTGCAAGCGTTTCAATTGAGTATTTAGTGCTAAAACCTGAGTTAAGTGATGGAGCCTGACCATCAGCCATTACCGCCACTTTCTTACCTCGTTGCCAACCATATGACTTAAAGTAGTTTGCAACACTACCGATAGCATCAACTGGATCCCACAAATCAACATGACCATCATGGTTAAAGTCAACGGCATGACGTCTAAACGCTGACGGCATAAATTGACCATATCCCATTGCGCCAGCAAATGATCCACTTAAATCAAACGGATCAACGCTTTCATCACGGCACATCACCAAAAAGTCTTCTAATTCGTTAGAAAAATATTGTGCACGCCTTGGATAGTAAAAGGCAAGCGTTGATAGCGCATCAATAATTTTCGTTTTACCCATTACTCTACCCCAACCTGTTTCGACACCGATAATGCCAACAATAATTTCAGGTGGAACACCATATTCGGTATAAGCACGCTTTAACTCTTTTTCGTATTGGTTCCAAAATTCGACACCACGAGGGAGGTTGCTTGCCGTAATAAATTTATTTTTATAACGAATCCAAGCACCATTTGGTCCTGTTGCAGGCCCTGATTTTGGTGCTTGTTTATCCATTAAATTAATTACCCAATCAAGTTTATTGGTCTGAGCAAGCACATTGCGAAGCTGTTGACGGTTAAAACCATGCTTGCTCACCATTCTATCGATAAATTTTTCTTTATCTATTTCTAATGACGGACTTGCGGTTTTAGATGGATTGTGATCTTTTTCGAGATAAACACCGCCTTTGACATTTGCATGCCCACGGTGTTCTTTCATTGGCGATGTTGAAGATCTATTACTGCTACAAGCTACAAGCAATAAAATTAAATTAAGACAAACGATAATACGGCGCATAAAAAAATCCATATCTTAAGTAATTAAAAAATCGACAACATCATAAGGGATTTCTTATTATTTAACAATATTTGAGCATGATTTACCTTCCGCAACTTGCTTAATATTGCTCAAAGTGGTGTCAGAAATATTCAACAATGCTTCTTGCGTCAAAAAGGCTTGATGACCTGTAAAAATAACATTATGGCAAGAAGACAAACGACGGAATACATCATCTAAAATGACATCATTTGATTTGTCTTCAAAAAATAGATCACGTTCATTTTCATAAACATCCATGCCCAAAGCACCAATTTTGGTTTGTTTTAATGCTTCAATAGCAGCTGTTGCATCAAGTAATGCTCCACGGCTGGTATTGATAATCATCACGCCATTTTTCATCTTTTGGAATGAATCTTTATTTAATAAATGATAATTTTCTGGTGTCATTGGACAATGTAATGTGATCACATCTGACTTGGCATATAGCTCATCTAATTCAACATATTGCGCCCCTAGTTCAACCACAATATCATTAGGATAAGGATCATAAGCAAGAATATGCATACCAAAACCTTTCAATATACGAATAACCGCTTGACCAATTTTGCCGGTACCAATAACGCCAGCAGTACGATTGTGCATATTAAAGCCAGTTAACCCATCTAACGAAAAGTTAGCATCACGAGTGCGTTGATAGGCTTTATGCGTTCTTCTATTTAGCGTCATCATTAAAGCCACTGCATGCTCTGCAACGGCTTCTGGCGAATAAGCAGGCACTCGCACTACAGTAATTCCCAATTTTTCAGCTTCTGCTAAATCAACATTATCAAAACCAGCACAACGAAGTGCTAAAATTTTAATGCCATAACTGGCTAATTTTTGTAGTACTTTTTTATCGACTTCGTCATTAACAAATGCACAAACAGCATCATACCCTTGAGCTGTAACAGCCGTTTTATGACTGAGTTTATGTTCATAATATTCAATATCAAAACCAAACTTTTTGTTTGCCATTTCTAAGTGTTCTTTATCGTAATGCTTGCTACTAAAGACAGCGACTTTAATTGAACTTTTCATATTACTAAACCCCTCTTAATGGTAATTAGTTATTTTTTACTGGTTGTTGGCGTTAATCTTTATACTCAAACAATTTTTATACTGAAACACAACACATAGCCTTTACAATTTTTAACAAAAAAGACTTTTAGCTTTCAAAAAAATATTGCGTATGAATTTGTTATGTTGGCAATATCACTTTAGGTAACAGTGTTTACCTTCACTTATCAAATTATTTTTATAGGTTATATGCTATGATAGCACTTTGCTAAAAACTAACAATAAAGATAGATAATGAATAATGCGCAAAATTCACTTTTGAAAACAATTTTTAACACCAAGATGCTAATCTGCATTTTTACGGGTTTTGCTTCTGGTCTTCCTTTTTATTTATTATTACAACTATTACCTGCTTGGTTAATAAGCGATGGTGTAAATATAAAAACAATTGGTGCTTTTTCGTTAACGCAAATTCCTTATATTTTGAAATTTATCTGGTCGCCATTTATGGATAATATTTCACCGTTTAATTTAGGGCGACGCCGCGGTTGGATGCTGGGTTGCCAAATTGTACTCACTTTATCAATCGCAATATTGGGATTTTTTTCGCCTAAGTTAAACATCTGGTTAATTGCGATTACCTGCTTTATTATTGCGCTATTTTCCGCCACTCAAGATGTTGCGCTTGATGCATTTAGACGAGAATTATTAATTGATAAAGAATTAGGGCTCGGTAATAGTATTCATACAAACGCTTATCGAATTGCAGGTTTAGTACCTGGTTCATTATCACTTATATTATCAAACTATTTACCGTGGAATAGTGTTTTTATCATTACAGCACTATTTATGCTACCGGCTATCATAATGACATTGCTGGTCAAAGAGCCTCTTAATCAAATGCCAAAAAATCACCATTTTAAAGATATCATCATTGAGCCATTTAATGAATTTATTACTCGAAATGGGCTTAAAACAGCAATTTTAATATTAGCATTTATCTTTTTATATAAATTAGGCGATAGTATGGCTACTTCATTAGCCACACCTTTTTATTTACAAATGGGCTATAGTCGCCCCGATATTGGCTGGATAGCAAAAAATGCCTCTTTATGGCCAAGCGTATTGGGTGCACTAATTGGCGGTATTTTGATGATAAAAATAGGAATAAACCGCGCACTATGGTCCTTTGGTCTTGTACAAGTTATTTCAATTTTAGGATTTGCTTGGCTTTCGGTGGAAGGTGCTTTTAATGCTATAGGGACATACCAAAAAGCTTTATTAGCAATAGTAATTGGTTTCGAATCACTTGGCGTTGGCCTTGGTTCTGCCGCATTTGTAGCGTTTATCGCAAAAACAACCAATCCGCTTTATACTGCAACACAATTTGCTTTATTTACTAGCATAGCATCAATTCCAAGAACATTAATTAATGCGACAACAGGCATTATGGTTGAATATTTGGGGTGGACAACATTTTTTAGTTTATGTACGATTCTCGCCATCCCAGGTATGTTATTATTATTAAAAGTTGCCCCATGGAATACCAAATCGTAAGGAGAAAATATGGATAAGCTAACCCAAGCATTTGATTTTAGACATGCATGTAAAAAATTTGATCAAACAAAAAAAATCAATAATGATGATATTGAATATATATTAGAAGCTGGCCGACAATCTCCCTCATCATTTGGTATGGAGCCTTGGCATTTTGTGGTCATTGACAGTGATAAAATAAAGGCACAATTGCGATCGGTTTGCTACAATCAAGAGCAAGTGACAAGCTGTTCACATTTTGTGATCATACTTTATCGCAAAGCCAATAACTTCACTTCGCAAAGTGATTACTTACGCCGAGCTATTGCTCGTACTTTACCTAATCCCAATGATCAAACAGCAATCGACATTGCTTGTCAAGCATTTATTAATTTTTGCGAGCAAGGACTTGCTGATGGTTTAACCATTAATCACTGGTCAGAAATGCAAGATTATATCGCTAGCGCCAATATGATGACAGCAGCTGCATTTCGAGGCATTGACTCATGTGCAATAGGTGGATTTGATCACGATAAAGTAATACAAATTTTAGAAAAATATATACCGCAGTTAAGTAGTGAATCATTTGGTGTTGGGCTATGTTTAGCATTCGGCTATCGAGCCGGAGAGCCTACAGCACGTGTTCGCTGGCCATTACTAGATATAACAACATATTTATCGGATGACAATTCAACGAGCTAACCAATTGAATACCTTCAATCGCCAAACGGCGAATGAAGGTATAAATGAAAAAACAGCAGAGCTTTATTTAATTAATTGTTTATTTAATTAATTGATAGAGCGCTTCAGCTTCAGATGAAGCCGAATCCATGATAAAGGCAACACCAGATAAAATATTACCAACTTGAGGATCGCTAATATTTTGTTGTACCGAATTTAAAATCTCTTGTGCCCAACCAATTTTTCTAAGCACTGCTTCTACATTTTCTTTTGAAGGATTGTTCATCTTATCTCCCCCTTGTTTTGTTAGGATGTCGAGTAAACTAATAATAAAAATGTTATTGCTAAATGTTAGGAAAAAATTTAAGAATAAGAAAAGCGCATATTTTAAACACTGAAAGTAAAAAACCAAAACAAACAAAGTTTAAAAAAGAATAAATATCTTTAAAATAATTGAAAAGAAAAAGATAACCAATTAATTCGCAAAAAATTAACTCAACGCAAATAATACAAATACAACCTGTTATGATTGCCTATTGATACAATAATCAATTTTTTTTACACTATAAGGATTAATAATGTTAGACTTATCTGCTATAAGTTGCACTAGTTTTGCTAAAAATGACCAAAGTCAAAATAAGTAAGGATTTAAAATGAAAACCAAACATGCCCGTTTGTTAATACTTGGTTCTGGCCCTGCAGGTTATACCGCAGCAGTTTACGCTGCACGTGCAAACCTTTCCCCCGTATTAATTACAGGAATGCAACAAGGTGGACAACTTACTACAACCACAGATCTTGAAAACTGGCCTGCTGGTGCACCTGACTTAACAGGATCAGAATTAATGGTCAAAATGAAAGAACATGCTGAAAGGTTTAACACCGAAATTATTTTAGATCACATCGATCGTGTCGATTTTAGCGAAAAACCTTATAAGCTTTATGGTAGTGAAACGCAATACAGCTGTGATGCATTGATCATCGCTACAGGGGCTTCAGCACAATATTTGGGCTTACCATCAGAAGAGGCTTTCAAAAGCAAAGGGGTATCAGCTTGTGCAACTTGCGATGGTTTTTTCTATCGTAACCAAAAAGTTGCCGTTGTTGGCGGTGGTAATACTGCCGTTGAAGAAGCCCTTTATTTAGCCAATATTGCTAGCGAAGTACATTTAATCCATCGTCGAGATACCTTCAGAGCTGAAAAAATATTAATGGATCGCTTAGACCAAAAAATAAAAGAAGGTAAAGTGATCTTACATACACACCGCATCGTTGACGAGATTTTAGGTGACAACATGGGCGTTACAGGCGTTCGAATCCGTAGCACACAAGATACAAATTTAACTGAAGAAATTTCTGTTTTAGGCGTATTTATTGCTATTGGACATAAACCCAATACGACCATTTTCGAAGGACAGCTTGAATTAAATGAAGGCTATATTAAAGTGCAATCAGGCACACAAGGAAATGCAACACAAACCAGTATCGAGGGAATATTTGCAGCTGGTGATGTAATGGATCATATTTATCGTCAAGCGATTACTTCAGCAGGTACGGGCTGTATGGCGGCTTTAGATGCCGAACACTATTTGGACAACTTAAAATAAACAGTAAAGAGCTTCATGTCATTAGATAAAAAACGCCAAGCCTATTTACTTGGCTGGTTAAAACAGTATGCAAAAATGCATAAAAGTAATTTATGGGCTTCGATTTTAACTGGCTTTGTTTTAACAATATTAGTGATTATCCAAGCTGCGTTGCTTGCAATTATTTTACAAAAAATCATTATTGAGCAACACCATTTTACGGATATCTTACCTTTTTGGGGCGGACTAATTGGGGTATTACTCGGTCGGGCATTTTTTATTTATCTGCGTGAAAAAATCAACTTTGCCATAGGCCAAAAAGTTCGCAAGCAAATTCGACACCAATTAATTAACCAACTTGAATTGCATGGTCCGGCTTACTTAAATCAAAGCACGATCGGCGCATGGAGTACGTTACTTATTGAACAAGTCGATAAATTGCATGACTTTTTTGCACGCTATTTGCCACAAATGCGATTGGCAAGCATGACACCGATTTTAATTTGTATAGCGATATTCCCTTTTAATTGGGCCGCCGCTACAATTTTACTTTGCACAGCACCACTGATTCCTATTTTTATGATCTTAGTCGGAATGGGGGCTGCCGATATCAATCGTCGCCATTTTAAAGCCCTCGCTTATTTAAGTGGTCACTTTTTAGATCGTCTAAAAGGTCTCAATACCATTCGGCTATTCAACCAAGGCGAAAAACAAACTAACGAAATAGCTCGTGCTTCTGAGGATTTTCGTATAAAAACGATGCAAGTACTCAAAATTGCATTCTTATCTTCTGCTGTATTAGAGTTTTTCACATCAATTTCAATCGCCATTGTGGCGATTTATTTTGGTTTTTCCTATTTGGGAGAATTTGATTTTGGCGCATACAACGGAACTGTTACCTTATTTGCTGGTTTTTTTGCGTTAATTCTAGCACCTGAATATTTTCAACCATTACGTGATTTAGGCACCTACTATCATGCTAAAGCAGAAGCAATCGCAGCGGCTGATAATATCGAAACTTTTTTAAGTAAAAACATTGTGCAAAAACAACCTAACATTAAAGCAACTAACATCAAATTGAATGAACCATTACAAACCATTGAAGCAAACAACTTAATTGTACTATCCAGTGAACAACAGTTTATCGTTGGCCCACTATCGTTTAATTTGCAAGCACCGTTTAAATTGGCTTTGATTGGTACCAGTGGCGCAGGGAAAACGTCGTTAATGCAAGTGTTGCTCGGTTTTTTACCTTATCAAGGTTCGCTAAAAATTAATGGCATCGAATTTAACCAATTAGACATAAATGATTGGCAGCAAAAGGTGAGTTGGATAGGGCAAAATCCTTATCTGCTAAATAGCACTATTCGCGATAATATTTTACTTGGCAAGCCAAATGCCACAATGCAAGAACTTGAAGAGGTAATCGCCAAAACACAATTAGCCGATGTAATTGCCAAATTACCACAAGGAATTGAAACCCAAGTTGGCGAAGATGCCGTGCGTTTATCTGTTGGGCAAGCACAACGAATTGCTTTAGCCAGAGCTATGCTAAAACCTTGCCAATTAATTATTCTTGATGAGCCAACGGCTAGTTTAGACAAGCAAACCATGCAAAATCTAGATCAACAACCTATTGCCCCCAACAGCATTACCATTACTCACCAAACAGATGATATGCAGAATTATGAACAAATCTGGCAACTAGCCCACAGCAAGCTACATCAAGGTAAGCTACCTTGTGATAGCGAGGAGGATTTATGTTAGCCACATTGCGCCCTTATATAGCTCTTTATAAACACTATTTTTGGCAAATTTTAGCTGGTTTATTGTTATCAATTCTTACCCTATTTGCTAGTGTCTTTCTATTATCTTTATCAGGATGGTTTTTAGCTTCTACCGCTTTTGTTGGCGTTGCTGGTTTGTATTCGTTTAATTATATGTTGCCAGCAGCCGGCGTACGTGCGGCAGCGATTGCTCGCACCGCTTCACGTTATATGGAGCGTTTGGTTGATCACAACACTACATTTAAAATCTTAGCTTATCTAAGAACGCTTGCTTTTCGTAAAATTTTGCCAT
Organism: Gilliamella sp. Nev3-1; assembly: GCF_001690435.1. Classification (NCBI taxonomy): domain Bacteria; kingdom Pseudomonadati; phylum Pseudomonadota; class Gammaproteobacteria; order Orbales; family Orbaceae; genus Gilliamella; species Gilliamella sp. Nev3-1. The sequence goes on from NZ_LZHN01000088.1 coordinate 50,870, forward strand.
TAAGTGCTAATCAACTTGCCCACTACCAACGAGCAGATTTACTTAATCGCTTCATTGTTGATATTGATGCGCTTGATCACTTATACCTAAAACTCTTTGCCCCTATTGTAACTGCTTTGGTGACCATTGGCATTTTATTTATTGGGCTTGCAACTATCAATTTACCCATTGCACTAATCATTACTATCATACTTACAATTACATTACTTGTCGTTCCCGTTATTTTTTACCAAGCAGGAGAACAGCTAGGCAAAACGCTGGCCAAACAACAAAGTGAGTACCGAACATTATTAATCAATTACCTGCAAGGGCAAGCTGAACTGACCCTATTTAATGCGCAACTGCGCTATCGCACTCAGCTTGATGAACTGGAATCAGATTGGTTGTATAATCAGCAGCGCCAATCGACATTAATGGCGTTATCAAGTGCATTAGTCTTACTAATTGCAGGCTTTTTAACGTTACTTGTGCTATGGTTAATTACCCAATACACCTTATCACCTTTAGTGGCTTTATTTGTATTTGTTAGTCTTGCCAGTGCCGAAATCCTTATGCCAATTCCCGGTGCATTTATCTTTTTAGGACAAGTGCTTTCTTCTGCCACACGCACCACCGCTATTTTCAATCAAACACCAGATATTAAATTTGTGCCAAAAGGCAGAACGATAGATCTAAACGTGGCAAAATTACAATTTAAGCAAATCAATTTCACTTATCCCAATCAGCCTTTTGCGGTATTAACTGATTTTTCATTGACAGTTGAACATGGTGAACATATTGGCATAATTGGTAAAACAGGTTGTGGTAAATCGACATTGCTAAGCCTAATAAATCGCACATGGCAACCTCAATCAGGCAATATTTATATCAACAATGTTGAACTCAATCAACTTGATGAAAAAACATTACGGCAAACGATTGCTATGGTGCCACAAGTGATCACGATATTTAGTGACACCTTAAAGCAAAATTTACTCATAGGCAATCAACAAGCGACCGAGCAACAATTAATAGATGTATTATACCAAGTTGAGCTCGACAAACTATTAGCTACGGATCAAGGCTTAGACTTACTTATTGGACAAGGTGGCCGAACACTATCCGGTGGCGAAATTCGCCGTATCGGCATTGCAAGAGCCTTACTGCATAATTCCCCATTAATTTTAATGGACGAACCAACAGAAAGTCTTGATCGACAAACCGAGCAACAAATTATTCAATTAATAAAGAAAACCTGTAAAGATAAAACATTGCTCATGGTCACCCATCGCCTGACCAACAATCCGCTATTTGATCGAATTATTTCGCTTTAACAAATATAAGATCTTAAGAAACGACATCAAAACGGGGGTTTTATGCGAAATCCCCTCCCCCTCATGCATAAATTAAGTAAAAAACCGCCAATTTTCACAAAATGAAAACTTCAATAAAATCAATGTGTTTTCTGAATGATTTTTAGGATAAAAAACAGCTTATAGGAAAGTTGCAGTTTCGGGCATTTTAGCTTTTGTAAATAAAATAAACGATTAATAATAATATCAAAGCGGGGATTTTGTGCGAAATCCTCTACCCTCATGCATAAATTAAGTAAAAAATCGCTAATCTTCATAAAATGAAAACTTAAATAAAATCAATAGCTTTTCTGACTGATTTTTAGGATAAAAAACAGCTTATGGGAAAGTTGCGGTTTCGGGCGTTTTAGTTTTTGTAAATAAAATAAGCGATTAATAATAACACCAAAGCGGGGATTTTGTGCAAAATCCCCTCCCCTCATGCATAAATTAAGTAAAAAATCGCTAATTTTTATAAAATAAAAAATTCAATAAAATCAATTGTTTTCCTGACTGGTTTTTAGAATGAAAAACAGCTGATAGGGAAGTTGCGGTTTCGGGCGTTTTAGTTTTTGTAAATAAAATAAGTGATTGATGATAACACTAAAGCGGGGGGGTTTAATTCCTACACATAGCACACAATACGCTCTACTTATAATTACTCGTATCATCCATGATACTCACCTCTTCTAGGTCATCTTAGTGTAGCTAAGATGTTCAAATTTTTTGCAGAAAAATTTGCTCCACTTTTGCCACAGAGACTTTAACGAAATGGTGCCGATTTTACAAACCACTTATCCTTCAGGAAAAACAGTAATTTTGGATGATATCAAGGCTTCCTATCTTCCTCATGTTTTTATTTGCTTTTTATTGATTGATTTGGTGTGTTATTTTTATTGATAATGTTAAACCGCAGTATAAGCGGTTTGACATTTTTGATAAGCATTATTTTTTAGCATAAAGTATAAACGGTATTTTTTTATATTGTTTAGTTCTTTTACCCCATTCTTCTAGCTTGAGTAAGCAAAGATGGTAGTTTTCGTCTTGTGCCGGTTTAGCGCCAACGGAGAATAAATAATCTTTGCCTGCTTCAGGAGTAAATTCAAATGCGCGGTTTATCCCGTTGCAAACAAAAAACTTGGTATAACCTTGACGAAACCATCCTGGTTCAACTTTAGTTGACATTCCAACTGTAAAACCAAAAATAAATGGTTTATTTGGAATGACATTAATTTGACTTAATGGTTTGACGTAATCACCAAAAACCGTTACGCCATGAATATCTGTAACTGGCGTTACAGCCTCTGTATCACCAAATCGAAAAGGAACCATACCACCATTGTCATAATGGGTTGCTTCATCATATATCCGCATCTTTACGTTAACATCACTTGCCCCTATTTGAATAACGGTAACTCTTGCTTTAGGTTGATTACCCGTTGGTTTAACTTCAGAATAAAAACGACTTTTTGATAAAAATTTAGCATGAAATTCTGCTAGCCATTGCGCTATATGATATTCGGCAGAACTTTTATAAGTGGAGCATGATACGATAAATAACGCAAATGCCACTACGCATAACATTCTAAAAAATTTAAACACTTATACTCTTTATATTTAAGTTAGATTTATAAAATAACACCTATACAAAGCTAATTCAATAGGTAGGCATAAAAGATATGAATGTAATATTCGCCTATTTGATAAGCTCAATTAACGTTACCTATATCCCTATAAGATATCTAATCAAGACGCCTTATCTATTAAATCACTTCAGGATAGCAAATAGATCATAATTGGAAGTTATCACATCTTCCAATTATGGCCCAAATCAACTGAACTCCATTTTGATGAGGCTTTCATTTTTATACTATGTTGAAGAGCATCTTTACCAAGCAGTAATAAAGTTTTCTTTCGGTTTTCTTCTGATGCTCCATTTGGTCTTTTTTCGCTAGTCCAATATATCCATGTATCAAAATAAGGCTTTTCTCTTTCTTCTATAATATCACGTCTTAACCGTACAACTTCACTTACTGTAGGGTTATTTTGAATAGATGCTATTGTAGGCAAAGAAGTGTTTAGTTGGTCTAAGAATTTTTTAGGCTCTAGTTTTCCGGTGCTAAAACCATTATTCAGTACCTCCGCCAATTCATAATAGAAACCATCAAAATATGGCCTTATTTTATATCCCTTCATTACTTCAAATTTAAAAAAATGAGGGTTAACACCTCTTGAAGTCAAGGCTAAAATAAATGGATCTTCTCTTGTAGAAAATAAGCAATCAAAACTAGCGGATCCAGTTGTTATTCTAAACTGTTGCATATCAACTGAAATCTGCAACATACTTTGGTGAAGTTGGCGTAATGAAGACATTTCCATACTAGATTCCTCTCTTATAGTTATCATTTAATATTGATACCTGACAATAAATTACTTCAGCATTTGAATATGGAATAACTAACAAAAACATTCAAAATAAAAAAACTATCAGATTATTAAGAAATCAAAATCTTCTTTTGTTGCAGCAATAAGATATTTATCTGCTTGATTATATTGGCAATAATTTAGAAATTTGTCATCATCATATAAAATAGCATCGGAACAGCAAGAATCTTTTGCAAATTTCAAATATTTCCATGGAGATATTGGTAATACAATATAATCTTTTCTCCATATAACTGGATTATCACTTGTTATTAAAGGCTTCCTTGTATTTTTAAGAGATATTTTGGTATAATATTGATGGAAAAAAGAACTTTCCAAAAAGGTATCAATTAATAGCAAGTAAGGAAAAAACTTATCTGGATTATCAGTAACAACGCCAATATCTTTATAAATTTCAGGCAGATGAGCTCGAAAAAATTTAGTTCTTGAAAATAAAAAAGCAATATATAGTTGCAAATTAACTAAGTTCTCGTCCAGAATATTTTTTACATGCTCTCCTTTATCGATAATATCACCGATCACTTTATATCCTGCTTCTATTTGACTAAAAAAAAATTTTTCTATGGAGATATTTTTATCCGCTCTTTCGACACAAAGGCTAAGACTTAACATACCTTTATCTATAATTTCTTTTATATCGCTATCTTTTACTTCTTTTCCGCTATTAACTATAGGTATTTTTTTATAAAAATAATCACGTAATTGTTTAGTTTCAGGATCAGTTAATTTTTTGACATCATAAAAATAACTTTCGGAAAATAAATTTTTAATATTTTTCTGTTTTATATTGTTAGTACTTTTATCCAATATAAAAGGAAGACGTTCATTCTTTTTATTGGGATTAGAAATAATTGCCCAACGCGATAAATAATGTTGAGGTACATAATGTTGATTTTTATATTCTGCCATATTTATTTTACTTAAAACTACTTATAAAGACTTATAATATAAAACATTCTGTAGTGGCATGTCCATCATAACAATGACCTTATTAAACTGGCAGTAATTAGTGTAACCTGTCTCAGGTATTTCATTCAGATAGAGGAAAAGAATTTAATAATCATCTACTTGATGAATGTTTAAAGGAATTTGGCATTCAACGCTCATTAAGCCATAAGGGATATCCCTATGATAATACCGTTGCTGAAGCGAAATTTAAAGCGGTGAAGACTGAATTTGTGTCAAACACGATTTTTGATTCACTTGAACAGCTTAGGTTGCCATTTAATCACTATATAGATTGGTTTAATGACAATAGGTTTCATTCTTCTTTAAATTACCCGTCACCTATTGAATATAAAATCAACCTATGACCTTATCTTTTTGGTACTAAAATGTGTAGACATGCCATTGAAAGTATGGCTAAAATTATGGAGGTGGATTTAAAAGTAATAAAGAAGATTATTAATCGAACTTAACTGATTTATTTAAATAAATATTAAGATAATTAACATGAGTCCAAAAGAAAATTATAAATTAGCTTTAGAAGCTCAGATTAGAGAAGCTTACGGAAAAATAGTCTATAGCCAAACTTGTCATCACAAGATGGCGGAACGCTTTTATAAATATAATCGTAGATGGAAATGGGTTCAGATTATACTATCTGCAATTATTAGTTGTTCAATTGTATCTATACTTTTTTATGATGAATTCTACTCAAAAGCTATTAGTGCAGTGCTGTCCGGCGTACTAACGGGAATAAATTTGTACTTAAAAAATTCTAATTTATCCGAACATACTAAAGAGCATCAAAAAGTTGCTCATGAACTATGGAAGGTAAGAGAGGAATATGTTTCATTACTCACTGATTTAGATGAATTAGATAAGAGTGTGATGGTTAAAAAAAGAGATGAGTTACAAAATCGTACTTATGAAATTTATAAGAATGCGCCAAAAACTGATTCAAAAAGTTATAAAGAAGCTCGGAAAGTGTTAAAAAATGAAGAAGAACAAACTTTTTCCAAAAAAGAATTAGATCTTATGTTACCACCTGCTTTAAGAAAAAATAAAACTAATCTTAGATAAGGAATTGATAATGTCAGTTACTGATATGTTTAAAGAGTTTTTAGCTAATTTAAAAATTGATAACTCTGAACAAATTACTTCTCGTTATGAGGAAATTACTTGCTGTCTCAATAAGAAGTATAGATGCAGTGACGCAAAAACAAGTAATAGGCTGCAAATTGGTTCTTATGGTAGATGGACTGCTATTAAAGGTATTTCTGACCTAGATATGCTTTATATTATGCCTAATTCAAAATGGTATGACTATCAAAATTCAGGAGGACAGTCAAAACTTCTAAAAGAGGTTAAAGATGTAATTCAACGTAGATATCCAACAACAGAGGTAAAAGTTGATAGATTAGTTGTAACAGTGACATTTAATAATTTCTATATTGAGGTACAACCGGTTTTTGAACTTGATGATGGTAATTTTCAATATCCCGACACTTATGATGGTGGTAGTTGGAAAATAACTAAGCCCCGTGAAGAAATTTCTGCAATGAAAGAGTTTGTTGATAATAAAAATAACAATCTCCGTTGCTTATGCAAAATGGTGCGTGCATGGAAAAATAATCACGGTATTGCCATGGGAGGATTACTTATTGATACATTAGCGTATAACTTCTTAAATAGTAATACTTATTATGATGATAAAAGTTTTTCTTACTATAATCATTTAAGTAAAGATTTTTTTGAGTTTCTAAAAGATCAAGGGGATCAAGATTATTATCTTGCATTAGGAAGTCGCCAACAAGTTAAAGTTAAAAAAAAGTTTCAACAAGCAGCAAAAAAAGCTTATGAAATGTGCCTAGATGCTATTGATTCTGGTGGTAATGATATTGCATATGATAAATGGAGAAAAATCTATGGTTCGGCATTCCCTTGTAGACCAAAACAATTATCAGAATCGCGAGCTCAATTATCTTATAATTTTAGTAATACAGAAGAATTTATTGAAGATAAATACCCTATAGATATTCGTTATAGTTTTAAATTAGATTGCATAGTTACACAAAATGGATTTAGACCATTCAGGCTAAGTTCCCATACTCGGAGATTATCAGTAAATAAAAGACTTAATTTTGTTGCATCTGATATTGATGTGCCAGAGCCCTATATTATAAAATGGAAAATCTTAAACATAGGTCAAGAAGCAGAACGAAGAGATTGTATTAGAGGGCAGATCCTTAATGATAATGGAAATAAAGAGAAAATTGAGTCAACCAGTTTTACTGGAGATCATCTGGTCGAATGCTACGTTATAAAAAATAATATTGTTGTTGCAAAAGAAAACATTATTGTCCCCATAGAATAGTACTTGTATGCATTGTACTAGCTCAAGCCTAATCCGACAGTTACCAGTTTTTATTGGGTCTCTGTCAGGTTAAATCTGGTTCAGATTTTTTTCTTCCCAGTTCCGTTTTCCATCAAGCAATGTTTCCATTGGTGTTCGACCACAGCACATTTTTCCCTGTATCCCAGATGAGCTCGTTCATTATTGTAATAATGCAGCCAATTGTCCAGATCTGTTTGGAGTGTTTCTAAATCTGAATAGCGCTTTTTACGAAATGTCACCATATAAAACTCATGTAAAATATTTTTATGAAAACGCTCGTGTAACTACCCCTAAAATAGTACAGCAGATTTATTACCTAAAACTTGTACAGGATCAGCATATAGTGTTCTTCTAACTTCATTTTGACCTTTAAGCTTTCTTGCTCCTTTTATTACTTTACCATCTTTAGTATGGCGATCTTGGATATATTCTGTTAAATATAAATCAATCATTTTCTTAATGGTAAACTTAGATTTATTTTCTTGAGCTTTTTTAAGTTGTAGTTCATTAATTTTTTGTTGTTCTCGTAGCTCTCTAGGACAATATCCACTTTCTCGAATTTTTTTCAACTCTTGCAATTTTATACGATCCTCAGCTAATTGCATTTGTGGGAAATAACCAATAGTCATTTCAACTAATTTACCATCAGTTCTTCGAAATCTATATATAAACCGTTTTTTACCAGTTTTTTGAACACTCAACTCTTAAACCACGATTTTCATTACAATCGGATAATACTTTACCATTCGGCTTTAGTTTTACTATAGCTTGATGTGATAATGCTTTTTGATCACCATTTGCCATAAAATACCCCTCTGCTATGAACTAATAATCAGTTATAATAAAAAGATGATAACTATTATGTTAGTTATACTTTTAGTTACACTAATGATTAAGAATTAGTGAGATTTTATGAGTTAAAATGATATTTAATGAGACCAATTGAATTTATCAACATATTGAAATATAAATAAAAAACACAAATAACACTATGAATGAAAATGAAAACTTCACCGACCACACACCCATGATGCGGCAATATTTAAAACTCAAAGCCGAAAACCCCGATATTTTGCTTTTTTATCGCATGGGTGATTTTTACGAAATGTTTTATGACGATGCTAAACGTGGCTCGCAGCTTTTAGATATTTCGCTCACTAAACGTGGCTCTTCAAATGGTGAGCCTATTCCTATGGCAGGTGTGCCCTATCATGCTGTTGAAAGCTATCTAGCCAAGTTAATTTCGCTCGGTGAATCAGTCGCTATTTGTGAACAAGTTGGCGATCCGGCCACCAGTAAAGGTCCCGTTGAACGTAAAGTTGTTCGTATTGTTACCCCAGGTACTGTCAGTGATGAATCGTTACTAGAGGATCGCAAAGACAATTTACTGGCTTCAATTTGGCAACAAAACCGCCATTATGGTTATGCGACACTCGATATCAGTTCAGGTCGATTTTTTGTTTTTGAATGTGATAATTTCGAGGCAATTCAAGCCGAATTGCAACGAACAAGTCCCGTTGAATTGCTTTATCCCGAAGATTTTCAATCCATGCCATTAATTGAACATCGTCATGGTTTACGCCGTCGCCCACAATGGGATTTTGACCTTGAAACGGCAAAACAGCAACTTAATTTACAATTTGGTACCAATGACCTTGTCGGATTTGGTGTTGAAGACTGCCATTACGCACTTTGTGCAGCGGGGTGCTTATTGCAATATGTTAAAGATACCCAACGCACGGCGCTGCCTCATATACGTTCAATTATCAAACAATCAGCCTATGATTTTGTGGTATTAGATGCAGCCACTCGGCGTAATCTAGAAATTACTGAAAATCTAGCTGGTGGCACTGAAAATACCGTTGCTGAAATACTTGATAAAACCCAAACGCCAATGGGTAGCCGAATGCTTAAGCGTTGGTTACATGCACCAATTCGCAATTTGACAATATTACAAAATCGCCAACTTGCGATCAGTGAATTACAAAATTATATTGATGATACCACCCCATTATTAAAACAAATTGGCGATTTAGAACGTATTTTAGCAAGGCTCGCGTTGCGAACTGCTCGCCCTCGTGATTTTGCTCGTCTGCGTGATGCTTATAATTTATTACCACAGTTACAAAATCTATTGAGTTGCCTTACTTCGCCCGCATTAATCACATTGCGTGCCAAAATAAACCAATTTGATCGCATAGCAGATATTTTAAATCATGCTATTGTTGATGCCCCGCCCGTGATTATTCGTGATGGCGGTGTGATTGCTGGTGGATATAATGCAGAGCTAGACGAGCTACGAAGCCTTGCTGATGGTGCAACCAATTATCTAGAACAGCTTGAAATACGAGAGCGTGAAACTCTTGGCATTGATACGCTTAAAGTGGGCTTCAATGCGGTGCATGGCTACTATATCCAAATCAGCCGAGGTCAAAGCCATTTAGCACCAATTCATTATACTCGTCGTCAAACACTGAAAAATGTTGAACGGTACATAATCCCCGAGCTTAAAGAGTATGAAGATAAAGTCCTTACAGCTAAAGGGCGAGCATTATCGCTCGAAAAACAACTTTACGAACAGCTATTTGATCTATTAATGCCCGAACTCGCCGATATGCAAATTAGCGCTGATGCCATTGCAGAGCTTGATGTTTTAACCAACCTTGCAGAGCGCGCATTAACACTTAACTATCAAACCCCAACACTATCAACCAACGCAGGTATAGAAATTAAAGATGGGCGGCATGTGGTTATTGAACAAGTATTACAGACGCCTTTTATTGCCAATTCACTATCATTATCGCCAAGCAGACGCATGTTAATTATTACTGGACCGAATATGGGGGGGAAAAGTACTTATATGCGTCAAGCGGCTTTGATTGTGTTGCTTGCCTATATTGGTAGTTTTGTACCTGCATCAAAAGCAACAATTGGCCCAGTAGATCGCATTTTTACCCGAATTGGCGCTTCAGATGATTTAGCTTCAGGGCGTTCTACGTTTATGGTTGAAATGACTGAAACGGCCAACATTATGCATAATGCCACAGAACAAAGCCTTGTTTTAATGGATGAAATCGGTCGAGGCACCTCAACTTATGATGGGCTTTCTTTAGCTTGGGCCTGTGCCGAAAATTTAGCTAATGAAATCAAATCAATGACACTGTTTGCCACCCATTACTTTGAATTAACCCAACTACCTGAACATCTGCAAGGTGTTTATAACATCCACTTTGATGCTATTGAACACGATAATACTGTTGCTTTTATTCACGAAGTATCTGAAGGTGCGGCTAGTAAAAGTTTTGGTATTGCTGTTGCTGGGCTTGCTGGCGTACCCAAAGCAGTATTAAAACGAGCTAAACAAAAATTGAAAGAGCTAGAAATTATTTCCAAACAATCTGCTGGTAGCCATATTGATAAATCGCAACTTTCGTTGATGATCAGTGAGCCTGCAACGTCAGAAGTCGAAGAAGCATTAAAACAGATCGATCCTGATGCTTTAACACCTAAACAAGCTTTAGAAATGCTATATCAATTAAAAAAATTATTGTAATGTGCAAGCGCAATAATTGTTTTATCACATTACAATTTAACAACTATCAATAATCACTGCCAAATTGACTTTTGGCAGTTAGATTTTTAGGTGTGATTACGCCCAATGCTTTTTCTTTGATGTTTTACCAATACCAGGGTTAAAGCTATTTGTTGGATCGATCTGTTGATAGAATTTTTTCAAATCATCATTCGCATGATACAAATGCCCAACATTATGCTCTGCTGGATACTGAGCCCCTCGCTGGTCGAGTAATGCTAAAATATCGTGCTTAACTTTATCGCAATCCACACCTTTTTTGGCAATATAATCTTGATGAAAAACATAACAGAAAAAATGCCCATAATACATTTTGTGAATAAAATGTTGATCGATATCTTTTGGTAGCGTTTCAAACCAATCGGTATCATTGCGTTTTAATGCAATATCAAGTGCCACAATGTCTTCTACTGTTTTACTATGCACATTGCGGTAAGCCGTTGCAGCTCCTGCGGCAGCAAAGCGGTGTAACATCGCTGCTTGAGCTTCCTTTTCATTACATAAAAAATAATTACCATTTTTATTTCGAAAATAGCCTTTTAAAAAAGATTCAGCCTCAGCGATTCCATCATCTGCCATTTTTAAGATAAGATGATGCTGGTAACAATCACGATAATTGCGCAACGACTTGGGCAAGTGCTTTGGTAATAATTTACAAACAAAAATAGAAAACCGATCCGAAAAATTCTTAGGAAAGAACGGAATTTTAGCGGTAATGCGATCTACAACATTCTTAAAAACAAACAGGCGTGGCATCATATCTGTGCCTAATTTCTGAATAGCAAGAAAAGTTGGTTTACCATAAATAGCTGCAATATCAAAAGCCACACGATGCATGTATTCGCCCGACACAGGTAAGGTTTTAAATTGACGCAAAATATGGCGACGAATATCATTTAATTCAGTAATATTATTTGTGCCAATATAAAATACAGCTGATTTATTTTCTAAAGGAAAGGTATCTAAGCGCACAGCAAAAACCATTAAACGTCCTGCACTACCCGACGCTTCATAATGGCGGGCTGGATCGGCATTAAATCGAGCAGGCGTATTAGCATCAACTTGACGAACATGCTCACAATAATGATCATCATGGCCTAAACCTGCATCTGCATTTATATCTTTATCGGTATAAGTATGATTTTGCAAATTCTGCAAAATCGTTTCTGGCTCATCCCCCAGCTCAATACCTAAATGATTAACTAAGTGCAATTGCCCTTGCTGATCTAATTGAGCAAAAACAGCCATTTGAGTATACGCAGGTCCTCGCTGAATAAGCGCACCGCCAGAATTATTACAAACGCCTCCCATTACTGATGCACCAATGCAAGATGAGCCAATCACTGAATGTGGACCTCGATGATATTTTTTTAATTCTTTTTCTAGCCGATAGAGCGTGCTACCTGGCAAGCAAACAACTTGTTCACCATTTTTAATAACATTAATCCCGTCCAATCTGCGAGTGCTAACAATAACGATAGGGCGATCATAATCATTGCCATCTGGCGTAGATCCTCCTGTTAAACCTGTATTCGCTGATTGTGCAATCACAATCACATCAGCCTCAACACAAGCTTTTAAAACTTGCCATTGCTCAACAAGTGTGCCTGGCAAAACTACCGCCAAGGCATCTCCCTTACCAAAGCGAATACCCTGACGGTAAGGGAGTGTTCGGCTAGGAGTAGTTAAAGTATATTTATGTCCAACAATACTTTGTAGCTTCTCAATGAGTTTAGCTGTTTGATTACTTTTCATATCGGTATGTCCCATGTATATTGAAAATTGTATTGCGTTAACACTGGTTATTTAATAATCAACCATCTTAACTAAAAGCTACACAATTAGCTATCGGTATTTCACCAATCTTTACCGCGCGTTAATCGTTATTTTTCATGAAAAATAGGTTAACCGTGAAGCATAGTCGTTAAGTTTAAGCGTAAATAATGGATAAGTTATCGGTTATCATTGAGCATCAAGTGCAAGAATTTACGCTTTCTTATACATTCACTTTTTTATGATGGAATGGGCATATGCAATTTTTATCATTAACAATAAAAAATCGATTTGATATGATTTATCTTATTTTAAGATGTATTATTGCTTTCTCGCTTAATCATTAACTTTAATCTTAGAAATAACAACGTAACATCCGTAAAAATAAGACAAGAAAATATCCCTCTGGGTAGTTGAGAGGCGTAAGATTAAATGCATACCAAATATGACTAACAATAATTCTTATTTTGCTTAAAACTTTCCTCAAGTTTTTGCCGTTGCTGATGAGTAAATTCGTCATAAAAAAGAAAATAAAAAGAATATTTTTGTATTTGTATTAAATAGCCTTTCTTTAATTTTCTTATCTTATAAAATTCCGAATATTTAATTTTAAACCCAGATAGTTTTTCTTTATATGTGCATTCTAATTTATCATTATAAAATGTGATAATTGCATGGCGATAAACGCTATTCACCGATTTAACAATGCGATTCACCGATAATCGCAAACACAATTGATACCCAACCACGGCAAAAATAGAGCCCAATAGCATAGATAGAGAAATTTGATAAAAAATAAAATCTATCAGTATAATAAAAAGTATTACAAACATTCCGATCGTTATATTACGGTACAAATACTTGAGCCCCGTTAGGATTCTTTTTGTTGTCACTTCGTAATTGTCAATAACAGCTAATGGTGCGTTACACTCTTTTTCGTAATATGGTCTTAATTTATTGTCTAATATTGTTAAATGTTCGGGTTTAAATAGGTCAAATTTAATAAAATAAAATATTGTGCAACTAACAAAAAATAGATACCCATCTGCTTTTTTATGGATTTGATAAAAGTCTTGATAATAGTAAGTATTGGTTTCACTTTTATCCTGATTATGTAATAGCATTTTTTCATCATCAAATGTGATTAGAAAATTTCGCATATTGTCGGCTATTGAGCGGTCTAAACTCTCGGCAAACTCTTTATCTAGCACGCCTGACTGAGCATAGTACGAATCTAACAAATATTGCGAGTTGATTTTATATTCTACAGTTATTTTTTTATTCATTGTTTAGCTCTTCATTGAATAATTATTATTAAATATACTATTTAATCATTCCAATTATGTATACTATTTTTAATTACGCCTATTGGTTATCAGAACAAAACGCACACAACAATTTACTCAAAGCTTATCCAAAGCGAGTAAAATAACCCACCAATACTTAACGTTTTTATTTAAAACGACTTACTATTCTATTAAATACCTTAAAAACGGTGTCGATATTAAGATCCAACCACCAATAAAATCTAAATTGACACGCCTCTCCCCATATTTGGTTTACTTTTGTGATGCTTTTAAAATAAATGCAGTTAATATGCTGAGTTGTTTTTTATTGAAACGGATGTATTTCCTGAAATCTTTTTAAAAAGATCTTTACGCTCATTTTTATTAAAAAATGTCCACGCTACAAATCGGCTTACTTTTTGTCCTTGTGCCATGGGTATAATTTTACTATCAATGACACCTGCCACTTTTAATTGTTTTTGTATTAATTCTAATGAGGATTTTTTAGATACTAACGAAGTAAACCATAAGCATTGATGTTTAAACACTACACTTTCTTTAATCATCTTTGTAATAAAAACACTTTCACCACCTTGACACCAAAGCTCGGCATGTTGCCCACCAAAGTTAAGAACTGCTTTTTGTGTTGGGCTTGTTAACTTACCTAAATTTGTCAGCTTTTTACGCGTACTGACTAATGCTTCTTGCTCAGAAGAATGAAATGGTGGGTTGCACAGTGTTAGTAGGTAAAATTCTTTGGGTTTAATAATATGTTTAAAAATTGCCGTCTTGTCTTTCTGTAATCGACATAACACATATCCATTTAATAGGTTATTAGCTTGGCAAATTAACGATGCTGTTTTAATAGCGATCGGATTAATGTCGCTACCAACAAACGACCAGCCATATTCAGCACGCCCAAGAATAGGGTAAATCACATTTGCACCAACTCCGATATCAAGCACTTTCACTTGCTTGCCACAAGGGATCTGATTACCGTTGTCTTGTGCTAATAAATCTGCTAAAGAATGAATATAATCTGCCCTTCCAGGAACTGGTGGGCATAAATAACCATCAGGAATATCCCACCACGATAACTGGTAATAATGGAGTAAAAGCGCCTTATTGAGCATTTTAACTGCTTTAGGATCGGCAAAATCAATCGACAAATTGCCATAACCATTGGGCTTAACAAACTGTGCCAAACTAGGCAAAGTTTGAATGAGCAGATCAAAATGATAACCGTCTTGATGTTTATTACGGTTATGCAAAGAAGGCTTTTTGAATGATACTGGCACACTGTTCCTATTTTATTGAAAATTAAATAGTCGCTATTATAAAATATTTAGAGCAATTAAGCGAAAATACCGACATTGCAAAACAAGAGTAATATCACTAAAAAATAATCAGTACAGAAATTTATTACCCTCTATCGGTTAACGCCAGCTTATAATGGCGTGATTATAATATTTCATTGTCTCTGTTGTGGTATTTAATTGATAAAACTGAATAAAAAGTAATAAAACGCTTTTTAAAATTAATTTTAGTTTTTATTTGTTATAATTGCACCAATTTAAAAAAGTAAAAAATGATATGAAAAATTATTTTAACTTACCGCTGGTATCACTTTTTGCATTATTGCTTTTCCCTTTTGATCTTTATGCAATGGGTTTTAACGAATATGATTTATCACTACATTGGGTGATTCCTTTTGTGGGGATATTACTTTCTATTGCGTTAATTCCGCTATTTTTGCCACAACTTTGGCACTACCATTATGGCAAGATTATTATTTTTTGGACGTTGTTATTTTTAGCCTTTTTGTTGTTTTCATTTGGTTTACAAACCGCCATCAACATTACCGTTCATGCAATTATGGTGGAATATCTTCCCTTTATCTTGTTATTGTTGGCACTATTTACCGTTTCAGGCGGAATTTTGATTAAAAGCGATGTGCTTAGCACACCCAAGCTAAATGTTGGTTTGCTGGCAATCGGAACGGTATTAGCCTCAATCATGGGTACTACAGGCGCAGCAATGTTAATGATACGCCCTTTAATCAGAGCCAATCGAGAGCGAAACTGCGCCGTGCACACGGTTATCTTTTTTATCTTTTTAGTCGCCAATATTGGTGGCGGGCTAACGCCACTGGGCGATCCACCTTTATTCATTGGCTTTTTAAAAGGTGTTAATTTTGGCTGGACAGTTAAATATATGTTATTGCCGATTTTACTTAACTCATTGTTGTTATTAGTTATTTATTATATGATTGATTGCCACTACTTTCGTTTACAATATGGTAATTTGCCCACTTTGACTTCAACCACAAAAAGTACAAAAGTTAAAATTTATGGTATAAGAAATATTTTTTTATTATTGGTAATTATTGCTAGTGTACTAATGTCGGGCATTTGGCACTCATCAATTTACTTTACCGTTTTAGATGCACACATTACTTTACCTAATTTAATTCGCGATATTATTTTCATTACCATAACAATAATTTCGATAAAAATAACCCCGAAACAAGTACGTGCAGGTAATGAATTTAATTGGGCTCCCATCGTTGAAGTTGGAAAGCTATTTATTGGCATTTTTATTACTATTGTGCCTGTGCTAGCTATTTTGCACAAGGGTAGCAACGGCGCGCTAGCGCCTTTAGTATCGCTAGTAACCAACTCTCAAGGCGAGCCAGTTAATAGTATGTACTTTTGGTTATCTGGTTTGCTTTCGGGTTTCTTAGATAATGCACCAACCTATCTTGTTTTTTTCAATTTGGCATCGGGTCATGCGGTAATATTAATGACAACACTTAACAAGACATTACTCGCTATATCAATGGGATCGGTTTTTATGGGGGCACTGAGTTATATCGGCAATGCGCCTAATCTTATGGTCAAAAGCATTGCCACTCAAAATAAGATTAACATGCCCAGCTTTTTTGGTTATATGAAATGGTCAATATGTATATTAATTCCTGTGTTTATTATCGATAATTTAGTCTTTTTTGTATTTTTTAGCGAGTAGTAGCACATAATCAAATAATATGATTATTTCATTTAAAAATTAAGCACTAAAATACCTATGGATAAAATAATTTCTATTTACCGCCATATTGTGAATTTTGCTTTAAATTCGACAAGAATAACGCCTTAATAAATTTTCATTTTGGCGTTTTAAATAACCCTCACCACTCATTAATTATGGTGACAAAATACACATCAATTGTCATCCATCATCAAGTTGAAGTATAGGTTTTCTGCTCAAGTGATGATTCACTCAGTGAATTTTTATTTCATTACTTCCATACCATTTTGTTAAATAAATTTTATCTAACTTAGGTGACTAATGCATACAATGATGAATAATTTTGCTTTCTGTGGTGTGCAATGTGTTTAAAATGTAAGTAACTAATATCATATATTATAAGATTCAGTCGTTTTACACTTTATGTGTAAATATTGTTATAATGTTCGCATTTGCGAACTTATTGAGAGTGATATATGTTAAATCAGTTAAAAGCAATTATTCAGTATCTTCTACCTAAACAGTTATTAACCGCTATATTTGGTTGGCTTGCCAAAAAACAGTTGGGAAAGGTCACAACATGGATGATTATGGGCTTTTGTAAACTATATAAAGTAGATTTGAGCGAAGCAAAAATTAGCGATGCAAAAGCGTTTAAAACATTTAATGACTTTTTTGCTCGTGAATTAAATGATGATGCTCGCCCGATTGATACTGGAGATAGCTCCGTTATTATGCCGGCCGATGGTGTCATTAGCCAATTTGGTACTATTCAAGATACCCAAATGTTACAAGCTAAAGGGCATTTTTATTCTTTAGAGTCACTGGTTGCTTGTCATGCTGATATGATTAAGTTTTTTAAAAATGGTTCATATGTAACCACTTATTTATCACCTAAAAATTATCACCGTTTTCATATGCCTTGTGACGGTATTTTGCGTGAGATGATTTATGTGCCTGGTTCACTATTTTCAGTCAATAAAGCAACAACCGAAAGCATTCCTAATATTTTTGCACGTAATGAACGTGTAATTTGTTTATTTGAAACCGAATTGGGGCCAATGGCACAAATTTTAGTTGGTGCAACCATTGTTGGTAGTATAGAAGTGCTATGGGAAGGCATTATTACGCCACCGCGTGAAGGTATTATGAAACGCTGGAATTATGCCGAAGGCATACAATTAACCAAAGGACAAGATATGGGATGCTTTAAATTAGGCTCAACGGTTATTACGCTCTTTGCATCAAATGCCATTGAGTTTGAAAGCTATCTTAAGGTGGGGGATGTTACTCGTGTGGGTCGAAAATTAGCCAATAGGATATAGCTTTATGTGGATTCGTAGTGTTTTGTGCCTTGCTGTGGTGTTGTTTTCTTCACTCACCTTTGCTGAAGAAACCATGCCAATCATTAATAATGAAGAAGATCTTTCACAAGTTGTTCACCAGTTGAGTGATAAAAATGATGAGCTCAGACAAAATATGGAGCTACAAAAAACGCATTTAACCAGTATTATTAATGAACAAAACAATATCACTACACAGATTTCACATGTACAAAATACGCTAGCCACGCTTGATGAGCAAGGTGAATGGCTGAGCTTTTCAACAGCGCTTGGCGAAACTTTACGTCAACAATTATTACGCTTACCCGAAAAACCTAAATCGCAAGCACTTGATGCCGAAATTGCCGAAGCAAAAGCCCAACAACTTAATTATAGCAATATTTTAACTTCCTTAGGTGATTATCCAACTTTAACCAATCCACTTAATAGTGTGAAAGAGGCCACGCAATATCGCCGTTTAATTCGAGAACAAACCGAATTACTTAAGACGCTTATTTCTGGCACGGATACCACCATCTTAGAATTAACTAAATTAAAAATTGCAAATAAGCAACTCACCAATGCAATTGACGAAGTGAACGATGCTGCACATCGTTACTTCTTTTGGGTGGCAGATGTCAACCCAATATCGATGAGCTATCCAATCAACTTAGCTAAAGATGTGGTTTATGCGATTTTTTCAATCGATACCCTTTCACAACTTTATAATGCGAGCGCAGAAGTGCTTAGTGCGCCAAAGCCACTGTTTTTAATTATTTTGTCGTTAATGTTTGTGTTTGCGCATTTTAAGATGCGCACTAAATATAACATTTTTTTAAATAAATCAGCGAGCCGCGTCGGTAAAGTAACACAAGATAGTTATTCTTTAACGCTAAAAGTGGTTATGTTTTCATTAATTATGGCGTTACCAGTACCAATTTTGTGGGCGGTGTTTGGTTATGCGTTGCAGATTAATTGGGATTATCCCGTCGCCTTTGCATTAGGTTATGGGGTGAATGCAGCAGCACCAATTTTATGGGTATTTATTATTTCAGCCCATTTTGCCTCATCGAATGGGCTTTTTATTGCCCACTTTGGTTGGCCTGAACGTAGCGTACGTGCAGCAATGAAATATTATCAACTTTCGATTTGGCTTGTGATTCCATTAGTAATGATAGTCATGAGTTTTGACGAGTACAACAATCGTCAATTTGCTGGCACCATTGGTCGCACGGCTTTTATTTGCCTCTGCTTTGCTTTAGTGTTTATGACTAACGCCATTCATCGTGCAGGGGTTCCTCTTTATATTGATAAAAAAAGCTCTGGTGATAATTTATTAAGTCATATTTTATGGTTTATCTTATTGAGTGCGCCATGGCTTGCCATTATTGCGGCTTGTTTGGGCTACTTATCGACGGCCCAATTGCTATTGGGGCGTCTTGAAGCATCGGTCATTATTTGGTTTGCACTGTTAGTTATTTATTTTATGATTCGCCGTTGGATGTGGATCCAAAAGCGCCGTATTGAATTTGAGCGCACCAAGCAACGTCGTTTAGAGCGCATGCAACGTGCCAAATCACACGATGAAGATATTAATTCACTTAGCGACAACGTTGATGAACCCATTATTGATTTAGATGCTATTAGTGCTCAATCTTTACATTTAGTGAGATCAATTATTATGATGATTGCGCTCATTAGTATGATTTTGTTATGGTCAGAGCTACATTCAGCTTTTGCCTTTATGAATAATATTAAACTGTGGAAAACAAATGCCATTGTTAACGGCACTGAAATTGAGCAATACATTACTCTTGGAGCGGTATGCATTGCGATTTTAATCATGACAATTACCGTGCAGTTAGTCAAAAATTTGCCTGCTTTGTTAGAATTAGGCATTTTACAACATCTAGAGCTAGCTCCAGGAACAGGCTATGCTATTTCCACCGTTTCAAAATATATTATTTTGATGGTAGGTTGCATGATTGCGTTTTCTTTTATTGGTATCGATTGGTCTAAAATTCAATGGCTTATTGCTGCACTCGGTGTTGGGTTAGGTTTTGGTTTACAAGAAATATTTGCTAATTTTATTTCGGGTTTAATTATTTTATTCGAAAAACCAGTACGCATTGGTGATACAGTGACAATTCGTGATTTAACAGGCAATATCACCAAAATAAATACTCGCGCCATTACCATTGTGGATTGGGATCGCAAAGAAATTGTAATGCCTAATAAGGCTTTTATTACTGAACAATTGGTAAACTGGTCGTTATCTGATTCGATAACGCGTATTGTGTTAACCATTCCAGCAACGATTGATGCAGATAGTGATCTGGTTATCAAACTACTACAACAAGCTTCAAATGAATGTGAATATGTGCTTAACGATCCTGAACCTCAAGTCTTTTTAGTAGATATTCAAGAAGGCATTCAGTTGTTTGAGTTACGTGTTTTTGCTGCCGAGATGGGACACCGCATGATGCTCCGAAGCGCTATACATAAGCTAATACTTGAAGCTTATCGTGAACATCATTTGACATTACCATTCCCACCATTACAAACCAATTTGGAAGCGTTAGGTCGCAAAAGTGGACGTCGTAGTTATACTGTTGGTACCATTTAGTTAAATAGTGTCTCTAGCCATGGCACACCGAAAGCGCCGGGAGCAAGCAATACAAATGCCCAGACGGGTGCAGATGCAATATTGGCCAGATTAAATTTGGCAGCTGGCATATGCATTGTGCCAGCGATTAATGGCACAATTGCACGTAATGGTCCAAAAAAGCGCCCAATAAACACTCCTAGCACTCCATAGCGCAAAAAGAATTGTTCGGCACGATAAACTAATTTAGGGTGTTTATTGAGAGGCCATGAAGCAATAACTTGTTGATGATAGTGCTTTCCTAACCAATAAGATAAGAAATCCCCTAAAACAGCTCCCATGGTAGCAGCAATTAATACAGGTAAAAATGATATTGCACCGCCACCGATTAGAGCGCCTATCCCCAATAAAACGGCAGTGGCAGGAACCAAAAGCGAGACAATCGCCAATGACTCACCAAATGCTAATAAAAATATAATCGGTAACGCCCAAATTTGATGATGCTCAATAAATTGCATGGTTGTCAATGTGATTTCGTGTAGTGACATGGGTTAGCTTGTGAACTATCAATTGATTATAATCAACCATTTTACCATAATATTAGGCGTTTAGAGCTAAGAGCACTATCTATTGTATAATTTTACACAGCATTAGCGTTTTTTAAATTTATTAACATTTGAGCTTGCACTTATGATAACTTTAATGATAACCCAATTAATAAGAGGTAAATTATGACAATCGGTATTGAATCAATTCTTGTGCGTAAATTTAAAAATAGTGAACTACAAAATCCACAACCTGACACACTAGCTATTGAAAAACCAATTGCATTAATTTATAACGGAATTTCTCATGTGGTAATGATGGCAACACCAAAAGATTTACATTATTTTGCAATTGGGTTTTCATTAACTGAGAATATCATTCAATCGGTTAATGATATTTATGGTATTGATGTTGTTGATAGCTCCAAAGGTATAGAAGTGCAAATTGAACTTTCGTCTCGGCGCTTTAGTGAACTAAAGGAGAAACGCCGTAATTTGGCTGGGCGCACAGGCTGCGGTATTTGTGGCACTGAGCAAATAGATCAAGTCTACCAAGCCATTCCTTCTTTGCCTTTAACAAGCCAGATTAAGCTAACTGATTTTAGTGCTACGCTAAACTATTTATCACAAGTTCAACATGTAGGTGAACAGACTGGTTGCACACATGCGGCCGTGTGGTTAGATTTGAAAGGGCAATTTATAGCAGGTTTTGAAGATATTGGCAGGCATGTGGCATTAGATAAACTGCTTGGATTTAGAGCAATGCAATTGCCTAACAACGCTAACTTTCAACAAGGCGTGGTATTAGTATCAAGCCGTGCTAGCTACGAAATGGTACAAAAAGCGGCTAATTGTGGTGTAGAGATTTTGTTAGCGGTTTCAGCTGCAACCTCAATGGCTGTTGATTTAGCCAAACAGTGTAACTTGACGTTATTAGGATTTTTTAGAGGTGATAAAAGCGTGATCTATTCTGGTGAAGATCGACTAATCTAATGCCGATTTTCGCCTTGATCAATTTTGATTATCAAAAATTAATTTTTAATTTATTGAATAATAAAGAATAAAAAAAATTATCTTATTCAATCCAAGATGCCGCCATTCTCACCTTTATTTATTGAGTGAAGATCATCATAATATATACCTCAGAGTTTACTCTGTTTTTTAGTTACTTTATAAGCTTATTATCCAATTAAGCTAAATAATAGGTTATTATTATTTATTTTATTGTGCCTGTTTTACTTTAGCATTTAACTTTTTGAAAGGATACCATCATGCATCAAACTTCAGATATTCAACAAGCCGTTAACTATATTCAAAAACACACAGATAAAAAACCAACTATTGGTATTATTTTAGGTTCAGGTCTAGGACCTTTTGCCGATACACTTGAAGATGCCGTTCATATTGCTTATGACACAATTCCTCATTTTGCAAAATCTGGCGCCGTTGGTCATGCCAATGAACTAGTTATTGGAAAATGTGGCGACAAAACAGTAGTGGCAATGAAAGGTCGCTTTCACTATTATGAAGGATTTTCGTTAGATCAAGTCACTTTTCCTGTTAGAGTGATGAAAATGTTAGGTGTTGAAAAATTGATTATTACTAATGCATGTGGCGCTGTGAATACTGGCTTTAAACCAGGCGATTTAATGCTGATTACCGATCATATCAACCTAACTGCTAATAATCCACTTATTGGACCTAATAACCCTGATTTAGGCGTGCGCTTTTTAGATGTAAGTGAACTTTATAACAAACAATTGCGCGCAACAGTAATGGATGTAGCAAATGAACTTAATATTACCTTACGTGAAGGTGTTTACGCTTGGTGGACTGGCCCAACTTATGAAACACCAGCCGAAATTAGAATGATCCGCGTTTTAGGTGCCGATGCGGTTGGTATGTCAACCGTACCAGAAGCCATTATAGCGCATCATTCAGGTATAAAAACCATTGGTATTTCATGCTTAACCAATATGGCTTGTGGCATTTTAGATCAACCGCTAGGGCATGAAGAAGTGATAGAAACAGCAGAACGCGTTAAATCAACCTTTTTACAACTTATTACAAAAACGATTGAACGTTTTTAATCAGTACTTTTTATTTGTGGTTTTCTATAAAAGATTTTACTTTATTTTAGGAATAAACAATGAACATAAAAAATAGATTAAAAATAATGATGTTTTTCCAATATTTTATTTGGGGAAGCTGGTTGGTGACTTTTGGTGCTTATCTACTAAATACTTTGCACTTTTCAGGTGTTGAAGTATCAATGATTTTTAGCACTAAAGCTTTGGCTGCATTAATTACCCCATTTATTGTTGGTATTATCGCTGATAAGTTTTTGCAAGCCAAACATCTTTATATGTTTTGCCATGCCATTTGTGCAATTGCACTTTTTTATGCTGCATCAATAAACAATGCAACGCTTTTATTTTGGGCGATGTTAGGCAATGCGTTAGCGTATATGCCTACTATTGCTTTATCTAACTCAATTAGTTATCACTGTTTAGATAAAGATAACTTAGATACGGTAGCCACATTCCCTAAAATACGCGTCTTTGGTACAGTAGGTTTTATTATTGCAATGTGGACTGTCAGTTTATGTAAATTAGAGTTGAGCGCTGCTCAACTCTATATTGCTTGCATTGCCTCTTTAATACTTGCGATTTATAGCTCAACCTTACCCAATATCGAAACGCAAAAAAAACCAAAACAGTCTTGGAGTTCTTATTTAGGGTTAGATGCGTTTGTGTTATTTAAAAACCCAGTAATGGCTGTATTTTTTCTATTTGCTATGTTGCTTGGTGCAATATTACAAGTCACTAATACTTTTGGTGGCGCTTTCTTACATGATTTTGGTAAAACCCAGGAATTTCAAAATAGTTTAATTGTACAATACCCCGCTATCTTATTATCTGTTTCACAAATGGCTGAAGTTGCGTTTATCTTAACTATCCCATTTTTTCTCAAAAAATTTGGTATTAAAAAAGTCATAATGATAAGCATAATTGCTTGGACTCTCAGATTTGGTTTATTTGCATTTGGTGATCCAACGCCTTTCGGGTTTGCACTACTTATGCTTTCAATGATCGTTTACGGCTGTGCATTCGACTTTTTTAATATTTCAGGCTCTATTTTTATTGAAAAAGAAGTTAACTCAAATATTCGAGCTAGCGCTCAAGGACTATTTATGACCATGGTCAACGGAATTGGTGCTTATTTTGGCTCAATTTTAAGTGGTGTTGTTGTTGACATCTGTACGCATAATGGTGTTAAGGATTGGCAAACAATTTGGTTAATTTTTGCTTGTTATGCACTTGTGCTAGGTATTGTTTTTTATTATTCATTTAATTATAACTATACTAAAAACAATTCTGTAGAGTAATCCCTTGTTTATGTAGATTAGCGGACTTTAGAATATCACTTATCACTGTTTTGCTACATTTTTTAAATAAATGAGTTAAAAGCCATAGGGGGGCGAATAAAACAAGTCCCCTAGGGCTTTTATTGTGTTTTTTGTCGATATATTCAACAATGTTATTTTTTTAGTGTTACGAGATTTAATTATGAAAGATAAATTTTTAGGTGGTTTTTTGGTTTTCTTAGGTGCATGTAGTTTTGGTGTGCTTTCTTCAATTGTAAAAACTGCTTATAAAACGGGCTATACACTAGGCGAAGTTACTGGTGTCCAGTGTTTTTTGGGGATGCTAATGTTATGGAGCCTTCACCTTATTGTTAAAACAATCCGCAAGCCCAAAACAACAACGGATAATGCATTATCAAATTCGGCTACTAAAATACCTCAACTAACAAAAAAATGGAAGGTTTTTGCCGTTGGGCTTTTTCCTGGGTTAGTAGGTATTTGTTATTATCAATGCGTGCAATTAGTACCTGCATCAATTGCAATTATTTTATTAATGCAATATTTATGGATTAGTGTCATTATTGATTTTGTTATTTTCAAAAATAAACCCTCTATCACCCAACTAATCACCGTTATTGTGATTATTTTTGGAAGTAGCTTAGCAGCTGGTATTTTTAATCAAGATATTAGTTTAAATTTAACAGGTTGCTTTTTCGGCTTTCTAGCTGCACTAATGTATTCGCTCTTTATTAGTTCTAGTAGCAATATTGGTAATGAATTACCTAAACTTGAAAAAAGTGCTTTAATGATTACTGGCGCATGCTTTATCACCTTTTTAATTTTTCCACCTTTGTTTTTCTTTAAGCTTGATATTAGCGATAAACTATATCAATTAGGATTTTTATTAGCATTACTTGGAACTGTGTTACCTCCTTTTTTATTTTCGATCGGAATACCTAGAATAGGTATTTCTTTGAGTGCGATTCTGTCAGCTGCAGAGCTACCTGTTGCGGTGACTTGTTCATTTTTTTATTTGCATGAATCGGTTTATTTTAACCAATGGGTAGGCGTGATTATCATCCTGCTCACAATTGCTTTACCGAACTTAAAAAACATAAAAAAGTGAATTAACTCAAAATAACTGGGTAGGCGAATACCCTGCCCTTATTATTTATTTTAGTTGTTTTTGGCTCATTTTATTTAAAAATTAATTAATAATCGTTTTTAAAACAATATAAACCCGTATAGTTTATTGTAAGTCATTTTTAACCATTAAATAACATACTACTTTAAGTAAAAGATTAGTTGCATTTAAAAAACAATCCAGCCCACCTTTAGCTTATTATTAAGCATTGATTAGATACTTAACTGAAGTGTTGAATAACATTTATATTTATTATTTAGTAAAAAAGTGGTATAATAATTCAACTTCGTCTTGATTAATAAATAGTGAACTAGCTTTATTTGTTAGTATTGCAAAAGCAATGAAGTAATAATGCCCTCGGGTATTGAAAACCTAATTTATCTTCACCATATCTATAGTTGTTTTGTCAATTTAGCTAGCTTTGCTAAAATTTAGTCCAAAGATGAATAACTTTATAAGTCACTCTATTTTTACGCATTAGCAATCAAACATGTTAAAAATTATTATGATATATGTGTTAGTTTTACATTGTATTTATGAGGTTTAAAGAAGAACCTTTAACAAAAAAAATTATATCTAGCAATATTATTGAACTCTCCAAAACTAAATGTGTCTTAATAAGAGTCATGACTATTTAAATAGTTCGTTATTCGACTCTTGAGATGTTTTAGTCAAGTATTAAGTAAAGGCGTTGTGCTATTGGTTGATACTATCTTCGCCTTTAAAACATGACCTATAAGTAAATAAGACTATTTAGCCTAGCCTTAGAATATAACAATTGGTATTTTGAGTATTAGTATGTTACGAACATGCTTTAGTTATTTTTCATTTGGAACTGTTTATCTAGCGAAGGCTGTTACCAATAGCCTTTTATTTTTTAAACTTTTTTGCTTTGTAATTCAAACTCATTAGTTTGAATATTTCTTGAAGAATTAAAATAACTATTGGAAATATTATTGATCTTTATATTAAAGCGCCATGTTACCCTTAAAGATCTTTACGTAAAATGTAACAATCGCTTTTTGGTATTGAAGGTCTTGTTACCTTTTTCTTTTAATTAAAAAGGAAGTGACAGAATGAAGACATTTAAAAAACCTTTATTTACCTTAGTACATAGTAATGATGCAATACCTGAACATAGAACACTAGCTTATTTAGATCCTACATTAAATTATTATACTGATCATATTGATGAGATTATTGCATTACGTGTTAAGGAACTTAAATTACACCATTCAGAATATAGGGAGTATCATGATAGTAATAGAATTAATAAAGGCGGTTTTTCCTTTATTTTTAATGAAATATTTGAATCAGAGCACCATAAAAAGCAGATTAGTATGCTGAAAGATGAAATTGCTATTGCCAAAGAATCTAATAAGATAAAAGAGTTATTAGATACTCGAATCAAAAAAATCGCTAACGCTTACCCTGAGTTGCAGTTTAATTTTAATGATATGCAAGCTTTACCCGCTAAAGTTAAAGAGTATCTTTTTGCTCCACCTTTAATTTTAACTGATGATAATGCAATTATGCTTTGGGATGATTAAGCTTTGGAATATCACAAGAAGTAGAATAAAGAGTAACACACTAAGCACGGCCACAACATTATAGCGATAGCAGGAAACAAAAAAGCTCGAAATATGAGCTTTTTTGTGTTTACAGTTAACTATTAAATGCACTTTCACCATGGCTATTGATGTCAAGCCCTTCTCTTTCATGTTCTTCCGATACACGCAAACCAACGCACAGATCTGCAATTTTATAAGAAATAAAAGAAATAACCGTGGTCCAAATTACACAAGTTATAATACTCATCAACTGAATGCCAACTTGGCTTACCATAGTAATACCTTGTGTATAACCGACACCGCCTAATGATTCTGATGCAAATACACCTGTTAATATGCAACCGACGATGCCACATACACCATGTACACCAAATACGTCACAAGTGTCATCAATTTTTAAAATTCGTTTGAGTGTTGATACGCCCCAAACACCAGCAAAACCACAAATAAAGCCAATTAACATAGCCCCACCTACTCCGACTAGACCTGCGGCTGGTGTTACCCCAACTAATCCTGCTATTACACCCGATGCAGAACCAAGACAAGACGGTTTTCCGCGAAAGAACCATTCAGCCAATGTCCATGCTAAAACTGCTGCGGCAGTTGCTGCAACTGTATTAATAAAAGCTAAACCAGCAATTTCGTCAGCATGTGTTGATGAGCCGGCGTTGAAACCAAACCATCCAATATAAAGAATGGCTGCACCAAGATAAACATAAGGTAAGTTAAACGGTTTTAGTGGTTCACGATTATAGCCAATTCGATTTTTGATAAAATAAGCACCAATTATTCCTGCAACCGCTGCATTAATATGTACTACAGTGCCACCTGCAAAATCAAGTGCTCCCTCATCACCTAAGATACCACCACCCCATACCATATGCGCCATAGGAATATACGAAAATGTAAACCATAGCACCATAAAAATGAGTACTGCTGAAAAACGAATCCGTTCAGCAAAAGCTCCCAGAATTAAACAACAGGTAATGCAAGCGAACGATCCTTGGAATGCGACCCAAATTAATTCATAAATAGCTCCTGATACATTATTAATACTTATACCTATTAATAATGCGTGATTCAAATTTCCATAAAACCAGTTACCCTCTCCAAAAGCAAGTGAATAACCATAAACAATCCATAACACAGAAATTAGCGAAAAAACAACCAATACTTGTGTTAACATCGATAACACATTTTTAGAGCGCAATAAACCACCATAAAATAAAGCAATGCCCGGAATAGACATAAAAAGAACTAATGCTGTGCAGATCATCATAAATCCATTATCGGCTTTATCAGCTATGCCAACTTCACCAGCAAAAGCAGAGCTTGAAAATAAAATCGTTAAACATAAAATAGCTTTTTTCAACATAATGATACCCTTAACAATAAATTACAGCGCCGAGTCATCGGTTTCACCAGTGCGTATACGCACTACATGTTCAAGTGCAGTGACAAAAATTTTGCCATCGCCGATTTTGCCAGTATGCGCAGCCTTAGCCACAGTGCTAATAACCTCGTCAAGCTGATCATCGCTAATGGCTAAGTCGATTTTAACTTTAGGTAAAAAATTGACATTATATTCGGCACCACGATATAGCTCTGCATGGCCTTTTTGACGCCCAAAACCTTTAACTTCAGTGACAGTTAATCCTGTAATACCTATATTAGATAACGCTTCTCTAACTTCTTCTAACTTGAAAGGTTTTATAACTACAGTAACTAATTTCATTCAATGCTCCTAATAAATTTGAAATACAAAATGAATAATGCAAAGAACATGCCAGAAATTGATAACTTGAACTAAATTGAATTATTTAAGAAGAATATGGAAGTAGTTGAGGTAAAGATCTAGTCTTAATCGTTTTTACCGATGATGAGTAATATAAATAATCGCGGTTTCTTTAGATATTTTAACTATTAGCCACGCACTAATCTGGTGCCAATGCATATTAGTAGTGCCCAATCATTTAATCAATTGCTACAAACTAGAATGTGACCATTAACTTGCGATATTCATCATAAGCAAAGTGATCGGTCATACCGCTAATATAATCTTGCAATAATCGGCATCGGTAATAAAATTCCATACAAGCGAAACTTGTTTTATTTGAATTAAGTTCGCTGATTGCTTGTTTATAAGCTACACAATGTTTTGAGGATAATTTATGATATAAGCGTGTCTCAATGGGATAATGTTTGTGATGTTGATTGTCAACCAATTTTAAAAAGTCATGAGTTGGCATATTAAGCAATGGACTATAAATATCAAGCAATCCACTAATAATTCGGTACCCTTGAAGTTCAATATTTTCGACCGATTCATGATTGAATACATGTTCAAATCCAACTTTTTTAAAAATATTTAATAACTTATATTCAGCGCTATGATCTTCAAGTAAAGCATGATTAAATGATCCATGATAGATTGCTTCAATATTTTCAATAACACGTTCCGCTGCATGGGGTACCAGCTTACCTATAGTGTTAACACGTAAATACATAAAGAACTGATCAATACCAATAGCATCAAATCCATTCTGTTTTAAGTTCTCATAAGGTCGATTAACAACGGTATCAAACAGATCGTCTTTTTTAACTGGTCCCCATGCTTCTGCTAGGTATGCGTAGAGCTGTTTTACTGTTAGGATTTTCTTTTCAACAGCATCTTCTAGATCTGCAATGCAATATGAGATATCGTCGGCGGCTTCCATAATGTAGGTCAATGGATATCGATGGAACGGTTTAATATCGAGCTGTTTAGATAGCTCTTTTATAAATGGCTCTTCTGATAAATAATAACCTGGTTTTTTCATTAAATAAGAAAATTCAGCCGGCACTTGTTTAGACCAATAGGCCGGTTTGGAATATTTGAGAATTGAGGCAATTTGTGAATAGGTTAAATTAAGACGCAATATTGTATGCACTAATCGAATTGCTTGTGCATTACCTTCAAAATTAGATAGATCTTGGCGGATTTTTATTTTAAGTTTTTTGATTTCATCGGTATCGTTATCATTTATATCAAGCGCACTATAAGCTGTCGGTTTTCCAAGCCCTAGGTGTAACATAAACCATTGATTAATAGCAGCCTCACCAAAATGACCAAATGGGGGATTGCCAATATCGTGCATTAAACAGGCCATCTCAACCAGACTTTCGATAGCCATTACGCAATTATCAAATCCATATTTTTCTAGTTGCCTAGATTTGCTTAGTCGATTGACGATTTCTTTAACAATATAGCGACCCACTTGTTGCACTTCCATAGAATGAGTGAGCCGTGTTCTAACCACTGAATTTCGTTCTAGTGGAAAGACTTGCGTTTTTTGTTGTAATCGACGAATGGCAGCGGAATTAATAATACGCTCGCGATCGCTTTCAAAACAACGCACTATTGAGTACTCATCAGACAGTATTTCACGCTGTTTACTGGCGTAACGCTGATAATTAATTTTTTGGTTGAAGTTGACCATGGATCTACCCTTAAATTTAATCGCCTTGATTGGTTTAACTTACTAAATTACAATAATTTTTGTTTTGCCCATTCAATGCTTATTTGATAATCACAAGGCAATAGCAATATTAAAGTGTCTAATGCTTTTAGCAGTTTGTCAGGTTGATTATGAGTTAAATTTAAATGCCCTACTTTACGCCCAACTCGGACTTCTTTTTCATACCAATGTAGATGAACTAAATCGATAGATAACCAATTAATATTTAATTCTGTACCAATTAAATTAACCATAACCGAAGGTGCAAACACATCAGGTTTAGGTAATGGCAGCCCTAATATAGCTCGAAGATGTAGCTCAAATTGGCTTATTGAGGCACCATTTTGCGTCCAATGTCCACTATTATGCACGCGCGGTGCAAGTTCATTGATCAGTAATTCATCACCAACAATAAAACATTCCATTGCCATTACACCAATATAATTTAATTTATGCATAATGGCAGATAGCATTTTTTCAGCTTTTGCCTGTAATAATGAATGGGAAGCATTAGGTACTGCAACACTCATTTTTAATATGCCATCTTGATGTAAGTTATGGGTAAGAGGATAAAATACTGTTTCACCTTTTGCGTTACGAGCGCCCACTAATGACATCTCTTTGTCAAATGGAATAGCTTGTTCAACAATAGCGTGCTGATAGAGATCATCTGGCACGTTTATTGGGTTATTAACCGAAATTCGCCATTGCCCTCGCCCATCATAACCACCAGTGCGGCGTTTAACAATTAATAGCTCACCCAGTTCGGTAAACAGTTTTTGCCAATC
Organism: Gilliamella sp. Nev3-1; assembly: GCF_001690435.1. Taxonomy (NCBI): domain Bacteria; kingdom Pseudomonadati; phylum Pseudomonadota; class Gammaproteobacteria; order Orbales; family Orbaceae; genus Gilliamella; species Gilliamella sp. Nev3-1. The sequence goes on from NZ_LZHN01000088.1 coordinate 82,503, forward strand.
CTGAGATTGATTAAGTAAAAACCATTTGGCGGTAGGTAAACCAAGTTGATCGAGTAGCTGTTTTTGCGTTAAACGATCAGCAATAAGCGGAAAGATATCTCGATTAATAAAATGAGGGTGTTTAGCTAGAATCTGTGTAAATGGTGTATCTGACCAACGTTCTATTTCGGCGGTTATCACTGATTGTTGATATGGAATTGTCGTTGGTTCTTCCTCTAACCCTACAGGGTAGACTTTAATACCTAATGGTTCACCAGCTTGCTTAAGCATTCGTCCTAATTGCCCGTTACCCAGTACACAAACAGATCGAAGTTTCATATTATGCATTCACTCTTGGATCGGGATGATTTAATACATCATCCGTTTGATTTAATCGCCATGTTGATAAACGTTGATAAATAGCTTTATCATGCAAAGCTAAAATTTGCGCAGCAAGTAATGCCGCATTGGCTGCCCCCGATTTGCCTATTGCCAATGTGCCAACAGGAATGCCTTTAGGCATTTGCACAATGGAATATAAGCTATCAACGCCACTTAGGGTAGCAGTTTGCACGGGAACACCGAATACAGGAACGAGTGTTTTGGCTGCTAACATGCCAGGTAAATGGGCAGCACCACCAGCACCCGCAATGATCACATCAAAGCCTTTTTGCTTAGCATCTTCGGCAAAGCGAAATAATTTATCAGGAGTACGGTGAGCAGAAACGATTTCAACATGGTAGGGAATAATCAATGTATCAAGAATATCAGCGGCATGTTGCATTGTATTCCAATCACTTTTAGATCCCATAACAATGGCAATTTTAGGTTGAGTGTGCATAGCAAATGTGAGAATAATTAAAATAGAATGTATGCAAAGTATACACTAAAATTTTGTTAATGGGGATCATAATGGCTTTATCACTTAGCAACAAAAAAACTACAATTAACGAGGTAAAGAAAATGACCTTAGAGGTAGCCGAATAGTATCGGCGATAATAGAAAAACTAGGCTTTTACTGCTGCCACGATTTTAATTTCTATCAAATATTCTTTTTTCATTAACTCAGCTTGCGCTGTACAACGTACTGGTGCACTACCTTTAGCTACCCATTCGTCCCATGCTTTATTCATCCCTGCAAAGTCACTTTTATTAACTAAAAATAATGTTACATCTAATATACGCGTTTTATCACTGTTAGCTCGGGCTAATATTTTGTCAATTTCAGCTAATGCACTTTTGGTTTGCACATAAGCGTCATTTTCAAGATTAGTAGGAACGCTTGTGTAATAAATAACGTTATTATGGATCACAGCTTCAGACCAACGATCATCTGGATCAATTCGAGTTATTGTCATCTTTTTTCCTTGTTAAATGCGCCATCAAGATACTTTTATAAAATCCGCACGTAATTTTTTTATTTCATCACGCAACACACCTGCTTTTTCAAATTCAAGATTTTGAGCAGCTTCATACATCATTGCTTCAAGTTCTTTCACTTTTGCTTGTACTTCTTTAACTGAAACATAATGGTATGGTTTGCCTGGTTCAAATGCCTGTACTTTGGCTGTTGACTTTTTAGTGCTTAAACCTGCTTCTAATATGTCTTTAATTTCTTTGCGTACCGATTTTGGTGTAATGCCATGCGTTGTATTAAAGTCTTCTTGTTTTTTTCGACGGCGAGCAGTTTCGTCAATCGTTTTTTGCATAGCTGGCGTTATTCTATCAGCATACAATATGGCTTTACCATTCACATTTCGAGCTGCGCGCCCAACGGTTTGAATGAGAGAACTTTCCGAGCGCAAAAAACCTTCGCGATCAGCATCTAATATTGCCACTAAAGAGACTTCTGGTATATCTAGCCCTTCTCTTAATAAGTTAATCCCAACGAGTACATCCACTTTTCCTAAGCGTAAATCTCGAATTATTTCCATTCGTTCAACTGTGTTGATATCTGAATGTAAGTATTTTACATTGACACTATGTTCTGACAAATAATCAGTTAAGTTCTCTGCCATACGTTTAGTTAGTGTAGTTACTAATATTCGCTCGTCGTTATTAATACGAATTTTGATTTCAGATAGCAGATCATCAACTTGTGTAGCAACGGGCCTAACCTCGATAATAGGATCGAGCAGCCCCGTAGGCCTAACTACTTGCTCAATGATTTCTCCACCAGATTTTTCTATTTCATATTTGGCTGGTGTTGCTGATACATAAATAGTTTGTGGCATAATATTTTCAAATTCAGTAAACTTTAAAGGTCGATTGTCTAGCGCTGATGGTAAGCGGAATCCATATTCAACCAAATTAAGTTTTCGAGAACGATCACCATTATACATTGCCCCCAATTGCGGAATAGCAACATGAGATTCGTCAATAAACAATAAACCATCTGCTGGCAAGTAATCAAATAACGTTGCAGGTGGATCACCTGGATTGCGTTGAGCTAGAAAGCGTGAGTAATTTTCTATCCCAGAGCAGTAACCAAGTTCACTCATCATTTCAATATCAAATAGTGTTCGCTGGGTTAAACGTTGCTCTTCCAATAGGCGATTATTGTCTAATAACACCTTTTGCCGTTCTTTTAGCTCCTGTTTAATTTGTGCTATGGCATTTTCCATAATATTTCTTGGTGTAACATAGTGCGTTTTAGGATAAATGGTGATTCGCGATACTTCACTAACACTGCTACCTGTTAAAGGATCGAACATTACAATACGATCGACTTCATCATCAAATAGCTCAACACGTACAGCAAGCTCATCAGAGTCAGCAGGAAAAATATCTATCACGTCCCCCCTCACGCGAAACGTACCACGACTAAAGTTTATTTCGTTACGAGTGTATTGCAATTCAGCCAAACGAGTTAAGATTGATCGCTGATCAGTAATCGTGCCTTTTGTTAAGTGCAATATCATCGACATATAAGTTTCTGGCGCACCTAAACCATAAATGGCTGAAACCGAAGCAACGATCACAACATCACGCCGTTCTAATAGTGATTTAGTGGCAGAAAGACGCATTTGTTCTATATGTTCATTGATTGATGCATCTTTTTCAATAAAAGTATCAGTTGATGGCACATAAGATTCAGGTTGATAGTAATCATAATAAGATACAAAATATTCCACCGCATTTTCCGGGAAAAAAGCCTTCATTTCGCCATATAACTGGGCTGCTAATGTTTTATTGGGCGCCAAAATGATTGTAGGGCGGTTATGCTGAGCAATAACATTTGCCATAGTAAATGTTTTACCCGATCCTGTTACCCCTAATAAAGTTTGATGTGCAATTCCGTCATCAAGATTTTGATTAATTTTTTTTATAGCTTCAGGTTGATCACCAGCGGGCTTAAATTCGGAACATAATTTAAAGTTTTTCATTACTCACAACCTAATATTTTACCTATTAATAAAAAATTATCCCCAAAAGGACTTGACCTTCAAAAATCTTCTATTTTTTGTTCAGTTTCCTTTTTAATTTATAAAAAAAACAACAAATGCACCTCTTGATTTATGTTATCTTATTGATATTAAACAAAAAACATTTTTGTGCTTAAGTTACAATCAAATCAAGAAAAATCCTGATAGTGACTGAGGTTAGCGCTTTTTTCAATAAACTATTAACAGAGTTATCCACAGGTAACGGGGATAACTTCATAAGTGTAGCCTTTATAAAATGTTTTCATTTATCAAGATAAATTTTCAAAAAAAAATCCTTTTTATTTTGAAGATCATTTCTATTTTTAACATCAATTTTAATAGATCTAACTAATTATTTTACTTAGCTGTTCAATTTGATATTGATAGCTATGATCAAACTCAGGAACAAAAGTTAATCGATGTGTGATGCATTTTGGGGCATCCTCAGCATGATGGGAAACAAATATCAACTGTGTGTGCCCCTCATTAATTAAACGATCTATCCAGCGTTTTACTAATTCTCTATTAAGATGATCAAGTCCTTGTAACGGTTCATCTAAAATAAGCAGTGTCGGATGTTTGACCAAAGCTCTGGCAATAAGTATTAACCTTTGTTGCCCCCAAGAAAGCGACTGAAACGGTTTATCGGCTTGCGCTTGCAATCCTAGCAATTGTAACCATTCATCAACCAGTTTAGCTTGTTTATCACTTGTTGCTTGGTAAACACCAATCGAATCAAAATAGCCAGACAATAACACGGTTTTAACACTAGAACTAACACGATAATTCAAATGCAGGCTACTGCTCACATAACCGATATGGCGTTTAATATCCCAAATCGTTTCACCCGAACCACGTTTGCGCCCAAATAAAGTAAGATCATTGCTATATCCTTGCGGATGATCGCCTGTTATTAAACTTAATAACGTTGATTTACCTGCGCCATTAGGTCCAACAATTTGCCAATTTTGCTTGGCTTTTACTTGCCAAGTTAATCCATTAATAATTGCTTTATCATCATAATAGACATAACCATTTTTTAATATGACACGATCTAATTGATCGGCTAATGGTGTTGGGGGTTCATCGGCCTCTGGTAAGGACATATTGGGTATATTTTCTAAATCAGCTAATTGCTTAACTATTGTATCGTTTAATATTGTGCGCTTTGTGTCAATTTTCAATAGTTGACAATCGGCTAATATGCCAATATTTTCGATAAAAGTAGGGATCTCGTTAAATCGATTTAAAACAAGAGCAATAGTGACTCCTTGCTTTGCAAGCACTGCAAGTATTTCTACTAAATTTTCACGGGATGCGACATCTAAACCATCAAAAGGTTCATCTAATATTAAAAAATCAGGTTGTTGCATTAGCGCTCGGCAGATTAGCGTTTTACGTGTTTCCCCTGTTGAAAGATATTTAAAACGTCTAAGTAATAAATGTTCAATCCCAAATTGTTGTGCTAGTTGCTGGCAAAGCTCTTGATTACTCATATTTTGTTGAATAATTTGTTTAGTGCTCAGCCCCGTATCATTTTCACCTTCACTTAACATGTCAGTATTGTTTCGCTTCCATTCATCATTAATCAGTTTTTGAAGTTGTTCAAAAGAGATATGAACTATAGATTTAAATTGATTGATAATTTTCCCTGATAATTGTTTTTGTTTGCCTGCCAATGCTTTAGCAAGTACAGATTTACCACTGCCATTACGCCCTACAAAAGCAACATTACCAGCTTGTTGAATTGTTAATGATTCAATAGTAAAAACTTGGTAGTCATTAATTTTAAAATGTGCATTTTCTATCTGTAGCATGATAACCTCATATTACTAAACTAATGTAGTAACAATAATATGTTGTGGATTAATAGATAGTTTAACCTGTTTACCTATAATTAATCTCGATTGCTTAATTTCATTAACTAATTTGCTAGCATAGAGCACTATGCCAGAGGGTAGCGAACAAGCGATTTCACTCCATTTGCCATCAGTCGTGATTTTTTCAATAGTGACCGATAGGCAGTTCTCATTAACATCGTTCAATTCAATTAAGGGAGCTTTAATTAGCAACAAGACTGTTTTATCTGTACCCAACTTTAACCGTTCAATACTTGGTTGAGTGATGTAAGCTTTTAGCTCTGTTTTATTATCACTTAACTGCACAGTAATAAATCCAGCAATCCCACTTGTTTGAATCTGTTTAACAGCACCATATAACTGATTACGTGCACTAGTTTGCAAAGATAAACTGGCTGTGGCTTTTAAAATATCATCTAATGGAATTTTGTCGTCACTAAGAATATTAAATGCTTTTTGTTGTAGATGAGTTAATAATTCATAAAGTTGAATAAACCTAACAGCATAGGCACTTAACTTAGTTCCTCCTCCATTTTTACCACCAATTGCTGTAATTAAAAAAGGCTTAGGCGCTAGCTTGTTAATCTCATTGATAGCGTCCCATGCTGTTTTATAGCTGACACCAATTTCCTTGGCAGCTTGACTTAATGACCCCGTTTGTTCAATAGCTTTTAACAACGCAATGCGCCTCGGGTCGGTAAATAGCTGTTGATGAATATTCAACGTTAATAAAATTTCAGGAGAAAACATAATGTAACACCATGAACAATCAACTAATTAAAGGAAAGAGTAAGGTAATTATTGTAGACCCTTTTTGACATTCCTTCAAAAAAGTTAAAAATCTTATTGGTTGTTTTATAAAAAACCGTTTTATAGAATTTGTTTAATTGTACTTTATAGATAAAGTTTGTTATTATCGATATGTTATTTTTTATATAGCGATTATTAAATATTCTATTGATAACATAAAATTTATTTATAATAATCAATCCAATATATAGCATTGTCAGCCCAAATAAACTTACTATTATTGTGAGGAGTAAAATGAAAAAAGTTATTGGAATTTTGCAAATTATCATAATGATGACAGTAACCTTTTTAGCATCAGCAACCGAAAAAATAACGGTATTCGCTGCTTCGTCATTGACTGATTCTATACAGAATATCGCTGCTATTTATAAAGTTGAACATGAAGATACCGATATTGTGTTTTCATTTGCTTCATCATCAGTATTAGCTAAACAAATTGAACAAGGTGCACCTGCTGATATCTTTATGTCAGCGGATCAAAAGTGGATGACTTACCTTATTGAACATAACGTAGCTAAAAATAAACAAGATCTTTTGAAAAACACATTGGTTCTTATTGCTCCCAAGCAATCGAAATTAAATCATGTTGTTATTAATACTCAAACTGACTGGGAAGCAATTTTACCTAAAGGGGGAAAAATAGCCATTGGCGATCCAGATCATGTTCCTGCTGGGCTTTACGCCAAAGAATCCTTAACCAACTTAGGAATATTTAATAAATTGTCACCACAATTTGCTCCTGCTAGCAATGTACGTGACGCATTGATGTTAGTCGAGCGTAATGAAGCTACGCTTGGTATTGTCTATAGCACAGATGCAAAGGTAAGCGATAAGGTAAAAATTATTGGGACATTCCCTATGGATACTTTTAAGCCTATAGAATATCCCATTACCTTATTGAATCCCAAAGCAAACGATTTTTATCAATATTTAAATTCGCCACAAGCTAAAGCCATTTTTAAACAATACGGTTTTATAATAAAATAATTTATCGCCAAGTGTATTTTGAAATATGTTATTAAGTGAATTTGAATGGCAAACTTTATTACTTAGTTTAAAGATAGCTACTTCGGCAATTGGGTTTAGCTTACCAATAGGAATTTTAACTGCTTGGGTATTAGCCCGCTGTCAATTTTTTGGTAAATCGTTATTTGATAGCATTATACATCTTCCACTTGTTTTACCTCCCGTAGTTTTAGGTTATTTATTGCTAATAACTATGGGCCGGCATGGTGTAATTGGTGAATGGTTAAATAATAATTTTAATATTAGTTTCAGCTTTAATTGGCAGGGGGCAGCTTTAGCTTCGGCGGTGGTAGCTTTTCCGCTAATGGTTCGATCAATTCGTTCAGCCATTGAATCGATTGATATCCGCCTTGAAAACGTAGCGCGTACTCTTGGTGCTCATAAATGGCGGGTGTTTATAACTATCACGTTACCTTTAGCTGTTCCTGGCATTTTAATGGGGATGGTGCTAGGTTTTGCACGTTGTTTAGGAGAATTTGGTGCAACCATTACGTTCGTATCAAATATTCAAGGTGAAACCCGCACCTTACCTCTCGCAATGTATACATTTCTGCAAATTCCCAATGGTGAACACAGTGCACTACGGCTTTGTATTATTTCAGTTGTGTTATCACTAATTGCACTTTTTTTATCCGAATTGTTAAATCGTTGGCATAAAAACAAAATTGTAGGATAATAACTCATGTTACAAATACAAATTAGCAAACAACTGGCTTCATTTTCGTTCCAATTCAAGCATGACATAAAATGTCAAGGTATCACCGCTATTTTAGGGGTTTCTGGATCGGGAAAATCCACACTAATTAACCTTATTAATGGGTTAATTAAGCCTGATCATGGCTATATTCAACTAAATAATACTCTTCTGGCTGATTGCAATAGACATCTTTTTATTGCCCCAGAAAATAGGCAGATTGGCACCATTTTTCAAGATGCATTACTTTTCCCTCATTATAAAGTTATAAAAAACCTTACTTATGGAGCTAAGAATTTAAATCTGTCAAAATTTGACGAAATCGTCAATGTGCTTAATATTCGTTCATTATTAAATCGTTATCCAGCCACTTTGTCTGGTGGCGAAAAGCAACGAGTGGCAATAGGTCGAGCGCTATTAACCAACCCGTTATTGCTATTGATGGATGAACCACTTTCGGCGCTTGATATGCCAAGAAAAAAGGAATTATTAATCTATATTAAAAAATTATCCAATGAGTTAAATATACCCATTATTTATGTGACCCATAATATTAATGAAGTTAAACAGATAGCCAATAATGTGGCAATATTAGATCAAGGGAAGCTGATTGAATTTGGTAAGGTCGAGCATGTGTTACAAAGTGATTATTTGAAAGAATGGCTATAAAGCTCCAAAGTATTGCTATCTTGTGATTGCTTAATGTATGTCACACCATCATGCCATGCGCCAAGAACAAGGCGAGTTGCACTGCGCCCTTCAATTTGAAAATGGTGAGTTGCAGGTTTATGTGTATGACCATGCACCATAATATCAGCTTTATGCTCTGTCATCATCTTAACCACAGCGTGTTGATTTACATCCATAATAGTTCCAGATTTTATTTGATTATGTTGGCTACTTTTTTGTCGTAGCTTAGCCGCAATTTTTAGTCGAAGGAACAAAGGCAGTAATAAAAACAGTTTTTGTAACCATTTATTATGCATGATTTTTCTAAACTTTTGATACTGAGAATCGTCAATACATAATAAATCACCATGTAAAAATACGATATTTGTTTCTTGATTAGGTAAACAATTAATTTCTGGCAATATAGTCATATCACATTGCTGAGCATACTTTTTACCTAATAGAAAATCGCGGTTTCCATGCACAAAATATTTAGTGATGCCTCGTTTTGATAACCAGCACAATGCTTGGACAACTTGTTGATGTAATTCAGTCTTTACATCATCACCAACCCAATAATCAAAAAGATCGCCTAAAATATAAAGCTCACAATTTTCAGGTAAGGTATCTAGAAAAGACAAAAAACCTGCGGTTATATCGCTATAACCAGAAGCAGGTTTATTATCTGCTAGATGAATATCTGCAATAAAATAACGAGCTGGATTATTCAACCGTTACACTCGTAATAATAATATCTTCAACAGGAACGTCTGAATGCATGCCACTGCGCCCTGTTTTTACAGCTTTTATTTTATCAACCACATCAAGCCCATCAGTGACTTGTGCAAACACGCAATAGCCATAACCATTAACGTCAGCAGAACGGAAGTTGAGATAATCATTATCAACTACATTGATAAAAAATTGAGCTGTCGCAGAGTGTGGATCTGATGTGCGCGCCATCGCTAATGTACCACGATCATTTTTTAAACCATTATCTGCTTCGTTTTTAATAGGCGCATTCGTCTTTTTCTGCTTCATGCCTGGTTCAAAACCGCCACCTTGAATCATGAAATTATTAATAACACGATGGAAGATTGTATTGTTATAAAAACCAGCTTTACAATATTCAACAAAATTTTTGACGGTTTCAGGGGCTTTATCGTCAAAAGTTTTGATCTTAATATCACCTAAATTAGTGTGAAATATAATCATTACATATTCCTTATTTTTATTTAATGTACATCTTTCTATAAAATTTAATGAGTCGGGGTCAATTTGGCTTACTAAATTTTTCACATGCTTCAAGCGTGTTACTCATTAACATAGCAACAGTCATTGGACCAACACCACCCGGAACAGGTGTGATCCATCCAGCTCTTTCAACAGCCACATCAAACTCTACATCACCTGCTAATTTACCATTCGACAAACGATTGATACCAACATCAATCACAATTGCTCCTGGTTTAATCCATTCACCTTTAACATAATTTGGAATACCGACACCTGCAACCACTATATCTGCATTATTGACATGCTTTGCTAAATCAACGGTACGGCTATGGGTAATGGTAGTTGTACAACCTAATAGCAACAATTCTAATGCCATTGGACGACCAACAATGCTTGATGCTCCTACAACAGTTGCATTTAAACCTGATAAATTTATCCCCGTTGATTCTAGCATTTTAACCACACCATATGGCGTACACGGGCGTAAAATAGGATCGCGTTGTAGTAAGTGTCCAATATTATATGGATGAAAACCATCAACATCTTTACTTGGATCGATACGTTCAAGGACTTTTGTTTTATCAATATTATCAGGTAAAGGGAGTTGCACTAAAATACCATGCACATCTGGGCGTTGATTAAGCTCATCAATTAATGCCAGTAACTCATCGGTAGTTGCCGATAAAAAGTCATAAGCAAAGGAAGCAAAGCCAACGTCATCACAAGCTTTTTGTTTATTTTTAACATAGATTTTCGATGCAGGATCTGAGCCAACTTGAATCACAGCCAAACCTGGAACAGATAGACCTTTTTCAATGCGTGTTTTAACTTTATTAACAATATCCGTTCGTATTTGTTGTGCCAATGCTTTTCCATCAATAATATGTGCAGTCATAAGCTTCCGTTTAGCTATCTTAGTCGTGTTATCATTTTCGCAAAAGTTTTTATTAATGTCTATTTACTTGTGAATTGATTGTTAAGTTGAGTTAATATTAGAGTATATTGCTCATCAATATCTGTTATAACTGAACAAATATGTGCATCAAAAGCTTTTAATTTAGGCTTTTGAGCTTTCCACTCATTTTTAGAAATTTGTTTGATTGTGGCTAAATTCTTAAAAAAATTAAAATGCAAAATACTGCCACCCACGACATTATAGAAAATGCGCTGACCAATATCTTCACCCTCTTTTTTTAGATTATTAAAATTTTGGTAGGAAAATCGAGTATAACCATTTTCAGTAATAATCGCAGTATGTAGCAACTTAACTAAACGTTTATATAACTTATTTAACTCTCCTTTGAGTTCATTATCATCACTCAACTGATTTTTTATTGCTTTTTCAAACACCTCTTTAACTTCAGTTAAAAGATTTACTGATTGTACCTCTAAAAGAGGTAGCTGTTGGCGTAATTCATGTTGAAATTGAGTGAGTTCTTTTTGTAATGAAGGGTTAAGTATTGCTAATTTTTCATTTAAGATAACACGACCATTTTGAGTTATAGTTAAATCATTTTTTTTATTAAAAATATGTACACTTTCTTTACTTATCGTGATGTTGTAACTAGGTTTAACTCCACACTCTTTTCTAGCGGCAAAAACGGAAACAGGAAAGAATAAAACAATTAATAGTAAATATTTCAACATATTTATACCCAATTAGTTAATCATATAGATTATAACTTCTAACAGGTAAGAAACATAATGAAATTCAATGAGAATTATAATCTTAAACGGCTATAAATGTACTTATAACAAGCGAGCTGAATCTAGCTTGGATTTTAATTAGGCTCATATGTTTCAAAATAGAAATAGAAAATTTAACATAAAAAAACACACCTGCTACAATTTCATTAATGTATTGTTTTATTGTAAAAAAACCAAAAAGGAATTGCCCTGATAAAATTTCTACCTATAAGAAAATTAATGAGAAAATATTTGGCACTTGTACCAATAAAAACAAAACAACATTAGCATGTATTATTTAGCCTATATTTGTAAATAGGGACTATTTATTGCTTTTTGCTTCGGTTTGCGATTTTGGCTAAATTTATTTAGATCATTCATAATACTATCTTCTTTTGGTTTTGCCTGTACCTTGTGGAATTATCTCGCACATTTGCATGAAATTTTAGTAAGAATGGGGGTATCCTTCCCTACTTTTTAGCTGTTTGAAGAAAACTACACTTTATCTAGCTTACTAGGCATAATTCAAATAAAAGCTATGTAGATTTGATACAAATTTTGTTGAATTGCTTCAAACTTATTGTAAATAAGATTTCAGGTAATTATATGTTTAAGTAAAAAATCCATACAATAAATAATAATAAATTAAGATTATCATTTATGCTTAAGTTTTACTAAATGAAGAACCTTATTATCATTTTAGCTTTGCTACAGACAGCTTTAAAGCTTTATCAATAACTGCTGCCTTAAGCTTTTAATAAGTTATCGGTAATCATGTTGCCATTCATCCCTAGTTGCCAATTTATTAAAAACACGACTTGTTGCGGATTTAAGTGAAATAATTTAAATGAATTTTGAATATGATGCTTCGCTTTTTTATACAGCTCAGGCTTCCCTACAAATAGATGATTAAGCCAGTTTATATGATACGTTAATTCAAAATCACTAGCAACTTCATACCCGATGGTTTTTTGAGCATTGTTGAACCGTAATGTAAAATTCTGTTTTGGGAATACACAATAAACAATTCTGTAATTTTTCAATTGCATTTAAAGATATTTCCAACTTTCGTTGATATAATTCATTAATAATATATGAAGATTGTTTATAAACTCTAAAAAAACCTTTATCAAGTATTGCTTATTTTTTGGCAAAATTAATTTTCATTTTTTATGAATACTTTTTGGGCTAGATAACGCTACTGCGTTATCTTACTGGCTACTGGATTATAACCATCATACTGGTCACTGATGACTAGTTTTCAATTTAATTCTTTATTCTTTACAGGCAACAGAAACGCCTCCGGCTGGCAATCGCCACCCAATCCAACCATCATGACTATGAACTACATAGTGACTGGAGCTTGTCGGCGACCCATTAAATTTATCTTTAGTCCAATAATGAACACCAAATAGCCAACCAGAATCAGGATAAGTCACTTGATCTGACCATCCCCACTCTGCGAAAAGCGATTGACCTATTGATCGAGTATAAGCATTTGATAAAAAATCGTCTCCAGCATTTTCAAACGACGCTTCATTCCCCACTAGCTCAGATCGAGGAGAATTAGACATTTGCAGGCGAGTCAGCATATTTTGTTCACCACCACAACGTATTTTTGCCTCTTCAAATGATCCCCCAAAATTACCTTGAGGTATGGCCCAAATACTTCTTGGATCAAATGTATAATCGATTTTAACTTGGGTATCTCGAAGCAAAGTGGCACGAACTGTTATTGGACCTGCTGGCTTCTTGTTTAAAATCACATAACCTTTAGTTGTATCTATGGCAACTTGTCCACCATTGTCATTTACAATACTATATTTGTAATCACTTTGTGCACCAGTCATTACTAACTGAAATTTAGCACCAGGAAAGCCTGTTGTGGGAAAAGTGCTTGATGACACAGTTGGTTTAGCTTTAAAACCATAATTTGGCACATAATCTTGAGTATAACCTCCGCCCGCAGAATTGCGTTGTGCATAGTTTGGATCATTCCAAAAATAGCGCCCAATATCATCCACACCATCCCATTGATGCTCTGGTTTTTTTTCTAAAGAATAAGGTTTAGCATAGCAAATTTGTGTTCTAGCCGCTATTTGGTACGTTTTGGTTAATGTAATAGATTTACTTTCTTTTGGGATGCCATACGCCGAATATGCTTTAACATTGGTTTTAATGATCAGTTTTAATGGCATTGCATAACCACTGCCGCAACCCATGATTTTTTTCTTATCATCACCCTCTATCCGTTTTCCCGTATTGTCGTACCACCAATAATAGGTCGTTTCTAATTTAAACGGAACACTCGGATCGGCATTATCGCCATCAATATCACGATAATTTTTCACTTTATCCAAATTCTTGGAATCATATCTTGAAATCACAAAGTCATTAAACGTTAAATTGCCGTCAAATTCCTTAATTTCACCCGTTTTTATATTACCATTTGCTTCACTATAAAAAACACCGTTAACCGTAAAACCTTGCTTATCTGCACTGGATAACGCGATAACCTCTGGCGCATTGCCTATAATAACGTTTGTTGTAGTGGCAGTTAATATGGCATGCGATGAACTTACTATTGCCAATTGCGATAATAACACAAAACTCGTTTTAGTTAGTTTCGGTTTTAAGCAAGCTGCAAGTGCCGTTATTTTTGTTATAAAATCAGGTTTAAATGGGAAGAAGGTAAAATTAAAAGAAGATAAAACTAAATACCAAAAGCTTGAACCAAGTACAGAATACTGACTACCATTAGGAAAATGCTCTGTGCTCTGTGCTCTGTGCTCTGTGCTCTGTGCTCTGTGCTCTGTGCTCTGTGCTCTGTGCTCTGTGCTCTGTGCTCTGTTTCATATCGTATTTTATCATATTTTCATCATCCTCTATACTCTTTTTTACTGATTTATTTATATAAGCAGTTAGTTTTAATTTACTGACAATGCAAATTTGTAATGCATTATACAATAATATCAACCTTATTTTAAAAGAATAATACGTTTATGTTGCCAACTTTTTTGTAAAGTTTTATTAAGAAGTAAATAGAATTGCCTAATAAGGCATTTTAAATTTTAATGGTTATCACATAGATAACACACTAATTTTATACTAAAACATTACATTATCTCTATAATTTTTAATTTAAAAATAATTAGTTGCGTTAGAAGATAGACTAATTTGTTATAAGCACGGAAAAATAACCTCTCATAAAACAACAGTGCACATTCTAGCACTGTCGTAAGATCTATTTTTAACCGTTAAAATTATATATTTAAAATATAGCTAAATATTTTTTTATATGCCAAAGTGATTAACGTTTACACGCTATCTTGCTAGTATCTCCTTTTTCTGCCTCAAGCACAGAAACGTAACCGGATAAATTAACTGTAAAATAAATATTATATTGAGCATTGTTTATTTCTCGCGTCCAATAAAGAATATAGTAAGTATTTTCTATAGGCCAATTAGATTCAGGGTAGTTTATGCCAGATACCCATCCCCATTCGCCCATAATTGAACCACCAATCGATCGAGTAAAACTGTTTGGGTAAACACTCCAATTTTCATTTTCTGCAACATTAATAGCTGGAGAATTAGTATAGTCTTTACGTAAAGGTATATTTTTGATTCCACCGCACAAATTTATTGCATCGGATAATGTGATATTTTCATTTTTTTGAGGCTCTAGCCACACAATAGTAGGGTTAAATCTATAATCACGGATGATAGAAGTATCTCTTTTTAAAGTTGCCCTCACAGTGACATTTCCAACAGGTTTGCTCATAAGTTTTACAACGCCATTATGATCAACTGAAATATCTCCTCCTCCATTGTTAATTACTTGGTAATGGTAATCCGTTTGTGCACCAGTCATCACTAATTGAAATTTGGCGCCTGGGAACCCAGTTGTTGGAAAAAATTGCTTATTTGCGGTTATAGGATTAACTTTAAACCCAAAAAAAGGAACATAATCAGCACTATATCCTCCACCATGAACTGGATGGCGACTTATATTAGCTGCGTTCCAAGCCCAAGGCCCAGAGATCGGAGATGTAATGCTCGGATCATATGAGCGCCATTGCTGGTTTTTGGAAATTACTATATCATTTGGTTTAGCATAGCAAATTTGTGTTCTAGGCGCTATTTGATACGTTTTGGTTAGAGTAATAGGTTCACTTTCTTTTGGGATCCCATACGCCGAATATGCTTTGACATTAGTTTTAATGATGAGTTTTAATGGCATTGCATAACCACTACCACAGCCTATGATTTTTTTCTTATCATCACCCTCTATCCGTTTTCCTGTATTGTCGTACCACCAATAATAGGTCGTTTCTAATTTAAACGGAACACTCGGATCAGCATTATCACCATCAATATCACGATAATTTTTCACTTTATCCAAATTCTTGGAATCATATCTTGAAATCACAAAGTCATTAAACGTTAAATTGCCGTCAAATTCCTTAATTTCACCCGTTTTTATATTACCATTTGCTTCACTATAAAAAACACCGTTAACCGTAAAACCTTGCTTATCTGCACTGGATAACGCGATAACCTCTGGCGCATTGCCTATAATAACGTTTGTTGTAGTGGCAGTTAATATGGCATGAGATGAACTTGCTATTGCCAATTGAGATAATAGCACTAAACTCGTTTTAGTTAGTTTCGGTTTTAAGCAAGCTGCAAGTGCCGTTATTTTGGTTATAAAATCAGGTTTAAATGGGAAGAAAGTAAAATTAAAAGAAGATAAAACTAAATGCCAAAAGCTTGAATCAAATACAGAATACTGACTACCAATAGTTAGGAAAATGCTCGGTGCTCGGTGCTCGGTGCTCGGTGCTCGGTGCTCGGTGCTCGGTGCTCGGTGCTCGGTGCTCGGTGCTCGGTGCTCGGTGCTCGGTGCTCGGTGCTCGGTTTCAAGTTGTATTTTACCATATTATTATCATTCCTCATACTTATTTTTAATTTTTTATATAATATAAATAGTTAGCTTAATCTAACAAGCAATCAAAATTTATAGCATATTACATAAAT
Source organism: Gilliamella sp. Nev3-1 (assembly GCF_001690435.1). NCBI lineage: Bacteria > Pseudomonadati > Pseudomonadota > Gammaproteobacteria > Orbales > Orbaceae > Gilliamella > Gilliamella sp. Nev3-1. Next base: position 98,927 of record NZ_LZHN01000088.1, read on the forward strand.
AAAATAACCTAACCCTATTTTAGATGAAAATGCATTGTATGTTATCAACTTTTTTGTAAAGTTTTGTTAAGCACCCATTTATTAAATGCAGATAAAAATCAGCATATGATTGTTGTGTCATAAAAATGAAATAAAGATAATATCCCCTTTGCTGGAAGATATTCTTGCCCATCTCAACTTACCGAAAATGAATCATCTATTAAAATTTAAACACTTAACCCAATATCACTTATAAGTATGCAATCAATTTGCTTTAGCTACTACGGCTAAGTGAAAATGGCACCTTAAACTAGATAAGGCACCTACAACAGCTTAGGCCATTAACACTATCCCCTACAGGCTACATAATTAATCCACGTTTCATCTCCTTCACCAACATGGCCTGAATCAGCATAGACATGATAATGCCTTTCCGAATAATCCGATCTGTTTCCTGTCCAATAAACACCATTTCGCCATTGGGAGTCAGGATAAGCCTTTTGATTGATAAATCCCCACTCACTAAATAGTGAACCATCAATAGCTCGCGTTAAAATCCCGCCCCAAAAAACGGCAGGATCATCTTTTTCAAAAGTAAAAGGAGCATTAGTTAGCTCATATCTACCCAGAACATTATTAATACCCCCACACTTTTGCCAAGCACTTTCCTTATGCGCTTTAAAATCGCCTTGAGGTATAGCCCAAACAGACGTTGGCGTAAAACTATAATCATGATTAATCGATGAATTTCTCTTTAATGTCGCCCTTACTGTGACTGTTCCCGTCGGTTTACTTATTAATTTAACCATACCATCTTGATCAATCGAAACTCCACTTCCTGGGTTATTAATGATTTGATAGCGATAATCAGTTTGAGCTCCTGTCATTAGTAATTGAAATTTAGCGCCAGGAAAACCTGTAGTTGGAAATTTTCTACCTCCAGACACCGTAGTAACCACTTTAAAACCATAATCTGGCACATAATCTTGGGTATAACCTCCACCACCTTTTGAGCGTGTCCGACCATCTGAAGCGTTCCAATACATTAGATAATGTAAATCTGGATTATCACCAGGTTTACCCCATTGGCGATCGGGATAAATGATCGCGCCATTTGGTTTGGCATAACATAATTCAGATCTCGATGCTATTTGATATGTTTTAGCTAATGTACTAGGTTTACTTTCTTTTGGGATCCCATACTCAGAATAGGTTTTTACTTTTGTTTGAATTATCAATTTTAATGGCATTGAAAAACCGCTTCCACAACCTATAATTTTTTTCTTATCATCACCAGTTATGCGTTTTCCGCTATTGTCATACCACCCATAACTAGTCATTTCTACTTTAAATGGTTGCTGAGGATCGGCATTATCACCATCGATATCGCGATAATTTTTCACCCTATCTAAGTTTGTTGGTGCATAAGTTGCCACTTTAAAATCATTAAGCGTTAAGTTACCATCAAATTCTTTCACTTCACTAGACTTTATAGTGCCACTCGCCTCACTGTAAAAAACACCATTAACCGTAAAACCATGTTTATCTGCACTTGATAACGCAACCACTTGCGGTGCATTCCCTGTAATAATCTGACTTGAAGTTGCTGTTAGTATTGCATTAGCATAGCCAACGTATATCCATTGTAATAATAAGATTAACCCCATTATTTGAGTAAGTTTCGGTTTTGAGTGAGCTATGAGTGCCGTTATTTTGGCAACAAAGTGAGATTTGCAATGGAAGTGTTTAAAACAAAAAAGTAACACTAAAGATAAAACGTTTTGCTGTAATATCAAAGTTGAAAATAAAAAAATTAACAAAATGCCCGATGCCCGATGCCCGATGCCCGATGCCCGATGCCCGATGCCCGATGCCCGATGCCCGATTTTAAGTTATATTTTACCATATTATTAGCACCCCTCATACTTATTTTTAATTTTTTATCTATATAATATAAATGGTTAGCTTAATCTAACAAGCAATCAAAATTTATAGCATATTATATACGTAAAATAACCTAACCCTATTTTAGATGAAAATGCACTGTATGTTATCAACTTTTTTGTAAAGTTTTGTTAAGAATGGTATATGATGGATATTAAAATCCGCTAAATTTTTTTAATAATAAATCTAAATTACTAAAAAATAATCAAGCAGATTGGAACAATCTAATATAAAACCTGATTCGCTTCTCAAGTCGTAAATCAATAGATATAATCTATTTAACTGACAATATTTAACTACTTTTTTTCTTCAATAAGTGAAGTATATTAGGCTTATATTTAAAACAAAAGATAAAGGTGAAAAATGTATACTGTAATTTTTGGTCGCCAGGGATGTCCTTATTGTGTTCGTGCTAAAGAACTAGCTGAAAAACTTTCTCAAGAACGTGATGATTTTTCTTATCGTTATGTTGATATTAATGTTGAAGGTATTACTAAAGAAGATCTATCTAAAAGTGTTGGTAAACCTGTTGAAACAGTGCCACAAATATTTATTGATGAAAAACCAATTGGTGGCTGCACCGACTTTGAAGCCTATGCTAAAGAACATTTGGGCTTATTTAAAGAGTAATCAAAATTATCAAGAACTAAGCCACCTTTAGGTGGCTGTTTAAATAGTCATTATTAGCGGCCAGGTAGTTTTTTCCATGTAACTTCATTACGTAAATAAGTTGGTTCTACATCTTCAACATTAATTATTTCGCTTTTTTGCCATTTATTCTTAGCAAGAACAACAAGATCTTGTGCATGAGGCAATAGAATATCGCTTTGTTTTATATTATTCATCATATTAGGATAAGTTTGCCAACCAGTGCCGGCACAATAGCTATCATTAAGAATATGATCTACTTTTTCTATTACTTTTTCAGGTGCAATAACACATTCTGGAATAACTTCGTGCCATTGCTCGTTGCTGTAATGATACTGTCCTAAGTAAACTTCATTCATTCTAGCATCAATAGCTGCAATGACATTTGTTGCATTTTGTGTGCGATATGCCCCTTGCGCCAAAGTCATCAACGTAGATACCCCTATCATAGGTTTATCAATGCCTAAAGCTAAACCTTGCGCTACACCAATGCCAATTCTAACCCCTGTAAAACTACCAGGCCCTTGCCCAAAAGCAATAGCATCAACTTGAGAAAGAGAACAATCTGATTGTTTAAGGAGCTTATCAACCATTGGCAATATTTGTTTAGTGTGATCGCGAGCAGATACAACAAAATCATGAGTGATTTCGTTATGATAAAATAAAGCGACAGAACAAGCTTCTGTTGAGGTATCAATAGCTAAGATGGTATTCATTTTTTCCCAAAATAATTTAATTTTTATAAGTCAGTTTTAGATAACAAGAAATTAATAACTTTATTTATATCCCGTGTTCTTGGCGATGGCGGCAAACTATTAATAAATGTTGCGCCGTAAGGCTTCATAACCAAACGATTATCGCAAATAATAACCGCACCACGGTCGTTGTGATGGCGAATTAATCGTCCGACACCTTGTTTTAAAGTAATAACCGCTTCGGGTAATTGTACATCATAAAATGCATCACCACCTTGCATTTGGCAATCTTCCATGCGAGCTTTAATTAAAGGATCGTCTGGAGAGGTAAATGGTAATTTGTCTATAATAACACATGACAATGTATCCCCTCTAACATCAATACCTTCCCAAAAGCTGCTTGTTGCAATTAATAAAGCATTACCGCTATGAATAAACTGCTCAAGTAATTTAACCTTACTTGTTTCACCTTGGACTAACACCGGTAATTTTGTTAACTCTCGAAACTGTTTAGCTAAGGCGTTCATCATCGCATAAGAAGTACATAAGAAAAAACAACGGCCATGATTTGCTTCAATAACGGGCAGTAAAATATCAGCCAACTTTTCAGCATTTCCCTTTTCGTTTGGCGATGGGATATAGCGAGGAACACACATAACAGTTTGATGCAAATAATCAAATGGGCTTTCTAAAATAAGTGAATCAGCATTCGTTAATCCTAAACGTTTAGTAAAATAATCTAATTGGTTATTGACTGATAGCGTTGCTGAAGTAAAAATCCAACTACCTTTTCGTTCTGTTAATAATTCAGTGAATTTATCCGCTACAGATAATGGCGTTAACGCAAAAATAAAATAGTTATGGCTACTTTCATACCAATAACTAAAGCCAGTTACATTTGTTTCCTGCAACCGTTTTAAAAGTGTATTATATTGGTTAATTCGTTCCAAACAGTTATCTAATGTTGAAGAACGCCCTACAGCCAATAGTAAGACCTCATGACAAAAACTTAGAGCGTCTAAAAGATAAGATAACTCTTTTTTTATCGCTTCTTGATTAAATAAAAAACGTAAATTACCTTTTGGCAATTGTTGATTGATCGCAATGCGTAAATCTTGAGTACATTTTTGTAGTTTGTCGGCACATTGTTGTAATTGTGACATATCTTTAACCTCAGTGCGATAGCAGAGATTAATTTCTTTGGACAGATCAAATAGTTGCCTGCTACTTAGTTGTTGCCCGAAATAATGGCAAGCGAGATCAGGGAGCTGATGTGCTTCATCAAAAATCATTACATCAGCTTTAGGGATAAGCTCACCAAAACCTGAGTCCTTTACCACCACATCAGCTAAAAATAAATGGTGATTAACAACGACAATATCTGCATTTAATGCTCGCTTACGTGCTTTAACCACATAACAATCGTTATAATGTTCACAATCACTACCCAAACAATTATCATTCGTACTGGTTAATATCGGCCAAATTGGATTGTCTTCCGTAACAGTTGTACATTTGCTAATATCACCATCTTTAGTTTTGATTGACCAATTTTTTACACGAGCTAAATCAACACGTAAATCTTTATCAAGATCTCCCGCTACGGCGTATTGATGATATAACCGCTCTAAACAAAGATAATTAGAGCGGCCTTTAAGTAAGGTTATCTTTCCAGAATAATTCAATGCTTTTTTGATAATTGGCAAATCTTTACTAAATAATTGCTCTTGTAAATTTTTAGAGCCAGTTGAAAGTATTACTTTTTTATCACTACGCAACGCGGGAACCAGATATGCAAAGGTTTTACCAGTACCTGTTCCCGCTTCAACGACAAGTGAATGTTGTTTTTTTATTGATTCTGAGACTTTACTTGCCATGTTTCGTTGTGGCTCTCTTGCCACAAACCCATCAATAGCTTGAGCAAGCAAACCATTTTCTGAAAAATCATCAATCACTTAAAAGACACCTAATAAAAAGATAAGTTCAATACACAAAGTCGGTCGACTAAAAGTTTTAATAGTCGACATATAATACATCAATGACCTAGCCCAAAAGAGATATAATAGCCTGTTAAGTGAATCATTAGCATTATATTCTATATAATGAATCTACCCTTACATTTATTTCTAACAACTAATAGTAAATTAGATTACATAACATTCAGAGCTGAATACTAATGCCGTAAACTATTTCGTAAATTTAGCCCTTAAATAAATTAAATAGTGTTTTACCGATGCTAAATATTTTTTTTGTTTAAACATCAACCGAGAATAAGCGCGTATTGAGGAGGTTTTTTTGTCGTTATATAAAATTAAAGGATCATTCTTCCACGGAGATTTTTCTAAATAAAGATCATATAACTTAGAACGATAAGGCTGATGCCAAGGTTTGTTCTTTGTAATGTAATGAATTAACACAGTATCCTCAGGAACACTAGAGTCCTCATTACCATTGATTGACAATGCTAACAAATTATTATACTTCTTTGCTAATATAATTCTTTTTTCGCCTACTACTATATTTAATACATCCTGGTCAGGATAATGATATTTTTCGCCACTATTTAATAACTTTAATGTTTTTGAAGTAATATTTTCCTGATACCAAAGTGGTATATTAATTAACATCACACCAGAATTAAAATACGTCCCATAGGTTACATGATACTTTGCGCATTGCGAGTCCTGCATATATGGTTCATCAGCAACAGCTGCGACAATAGCATTATTTAGAGAAATTTCATTGATAAAATCAAATTTTTTTAGGCAAAGCGTATCGCTATCAACATAGAGTAATTTTTTAGTGACATCCTTTAAAATCATAGGCGCAATTAAGCGAACGCATGCCGCAATAGGAAACAGCTCAGTATTTTTTTGATCAACTTTAAATTGCTCATTAATAACATATTCAGTTATAGATGTATTATGGGATTTAATGGCAGCAAATTTTTGTCTATTATTATCAGAAACATTATGAGTAAAAATATGGAAATGAATCTGTTGTTCATTATTATTTTCAATTATTGAAATAATATCTACACCTGCTGATAAAGCATAATTGTCATCGAAACACAAAAGAATATGTAATATACTTTCGTTATCCCAAAAATCACATGAGAGTAAAAAATTCTTTTTATTAATAAATTTATCAACGTCAACCACAGCATTACCCCTTAACGTTTTTTGCAAGTTTTATGCTTCAAATAAATCAAATAATATTTGAATGCAGCAAAGTATTTATTCTGACTAGCTAGTAATTTTGCATACCGTCTAGTGGTTGATGGTGCGTTTTCATTGGCTAACAATAATTTATCTTTTGCCCATGGAGATAATTCGATATAATGTCGATACAGTGGGGTGATATAAAGCTGGTACCACGGTTTATTACCTGTGACATAATGGATAATTGCGCTATCATTGCTAATAAGGTTATCTTCTTTTCCCCCCACAGTAAGTGAAGTGAGTCGATTGAAACGCCTAGGTAAAAATACTGTTTTACCTTGCATTAAAATATTTAAAACATCTTGATCCGCAAACTTGTATACTTTACCACTGTTGATCATTGCAAAGGCTTTTTCAGTAAGATTATTTTGCACCCACATATCTGTATTAATATAAATCACTCCAGCATTAAAGTATTCACCATGAGGAATACCACAGGCAAGACATTGTTTTTCTTGCGTCTTATCAACATCAGGAACTACTGCTGAATATTTATTAGTTAAATCGGTATTAATTAATTCATTGAGATTATCGGTACATAACACATCACAATCTAAATATAAAACTCGAGAAGTAACTTTATTTAGCATTTGTGGGACAATAAATCGTAAGCAAGTTGATGCTGAAACATGTAAAACTAATGTATCTGGATTTATTGAAAAATTATCACTAATTTCATAACAAATTATACTAATATTTTCTTTACTTAATTGATTAAATATTATAATTTTCTCATTAGAAACATTATTAGCAAATAAATGGAACACGATATTTTTATCAGGATTATTTAAGATTACTGAAGACATAGCAATGCCTGCTGGCATTGCATAATTATCATCAAAGCAAAATGCTATATGTAAAGTATTTAATGATTCTATGGTATTATTAAATAATGTCCTAATTTTGCTAATAAAAAGATTTTCTGCCATTTTGTGCCAATTTTTAGATAATGTTAAAAATTATTCTATTATAACATATGTTAAATTAAACAATGAAGTAATAATAAATTTTATGTTGACATATTGATTTAGTAATGACTAAATAGCGTGGTTGATTTTTTAAAGAGTATTAGAAATGAATAGCAGAATTAACATTGCATATTGTACCGATTCAAATTACCTTGAGCATGTAGGTGTATCGATTACCTCTATTATGCTTAACAATATGCATAATAATATTCATTTTCATGTTTTTTTATACGATGTATCTCCCAAAGACCAACAAAAATTACAAAAAATTAGCCCATTAATTAATATCTATATTATTCCTTTTGAAGAGCTAGCTAAATATAAAGATCATAAGAGCAATAAAATAACTCATATTAACCGCTCAATGTATATTCGATTATCTGTGCCAAAACTATTATATGGCAAAATTGATAAATTTATTTACTTAGATGCAGATACCCTATGTTTTTCTGACATATCACCGATTTTAAATATTAATATAGATTCGGTTATTTGTGCTGTGACGCCTGACTCATTAGATAAACAAAATATGTTAAAAAATAAAGAAAGGCT
>NZ_LZHN01000089.1:0-17936 GCF_001690435.1 Gilliamella sp. Nev3-1
TTTTCTAGCTCGCGTTTGCTTTGCTCATTATCTGCTATGATTTGATTGTTTTTAGCGATGTTCTGATTTAACTGTTCGATTTTTCCGAGCAGTTCATCGTTTGTTTTTTGAATTGCTTCTTTGTCTTTACACAAATTAACAATAACATAAATCATAAATGTAAAAATAATCGCTATTGCCGTGTATGTTTTATTCATTTTAAACCACTCAAATAAACCGTTTTACCGCCCTGCTTGGCTGCTGTTAACACTATTTGGCGATTATGTGTCGGACTAAAACCAATGTGCACCCATTGATTATGCTCTTGAATTAATTTATCGAACTGCACCCCAGCATCAACCAACTGTTGACAAATCTCTTTAGGCGTACCGAATGACGATTTAAAGTCTACCGCTAATCCCTTTGTGTGAGCGCTTGTTGCTACACCGCCAACTTTAGCATTTAGCGCAGGACAGCGATATCCAGACGTGATAATAATTGGCTTACCTAAAGCTTTTCTTACCAACTCCAGCTTAATAGCTGTTAATTGCACGTTGGGCATTAAATCAGCAGGCACAGAGTTATCAATTTTTAATCTACTAGCTGTTGTCGAGCGAGTAAACTCTTCTAGCGTAAAATGTTCAGTTAGCTTAGTCATCGTTGTTGTCAACCCTTTTTCTTAACATTGAATTTGATACTTGACGTAATTTATCAACACCTAAAAATCCAATTGCGCCACCAATAAACGGATTCATACTAACTGGTAAGCCAAAATAGTCTAGCCCACTGCTAGCAGCTAATGACAACGCACCACACAATAACGCTTCAACCCATTTACGGCGTCCGCCTACCCCGTCATATGTTAAACGACCGTAGGCTATAATGATGGATAGAATGACACCGTAAATTAATGGCGCATTCGATTGCAACCATTCCATGATTGATGATTTATACATGTTATTATTCTTCATATGAGTTAATAAGGTGACAGCGTACTAGCTATATTGAGTGGTGTGCGTGTCTAGCTTTGCTGTCGATTCTGTAGATGCCCCCAAACGTATCACAAACCAGATTTATCCAGATTGTGTAGAGGTTATGAGGGGGACTGTTTTGGCATGAGCTAGAAGATTCGAACCTCTATTATGATTTGAAGACCATAGTTTTCCCAATTAAACTAAGCTCAAATAATTATTAAAGCGACATAATCCAAACTAGCATAGACTCATCGCTTTCTAATGCGAAAAGTGGAACTTCTAGCGAACCCGATTTTTTAGAGCTGTTTAGAGCATCCAGAATATCGATTAAATATTTATCCTGCTCTTTTGCAGTCATAAAGCGCCTCAAAAAAATCAACATTTTTGTTTACTTTCCTGTTGACGTTATAAACATTTTTGTTTATTATAATTACATCTTAAAACAACACGGAGGAATAATGAAACAAAGTGAGTTTTTAAGATGGTTAGTTGCTCAAGGTGTTGAGGTAAAGCAAGGAAGTAATCACATAAAACTTTATTACAACGGAAAGCAATCAACAATGCCAAGACATCATAGTCGAGAGTTAAAAAACGGCACAATGAGAGCAATCAAAAAGCAACTAAATCTAAAATAATAAAAGCCCTCGCAAGGGGGCTTACTTAAACAGAGGTTATTATGTTTTATCCAGCAAAATTAACTAAAGATGATGGCGGTTATACTGTTACATTTCGAGATATTCCCGAAGCTATCACCTGCGGTGATGACTTAGAAGATGCTTTAAATATGGCACAAGATGCGTTAATTACAAGTATGGATTTTTATTTTGAAGATCATCGTAAAGTACCGTTACCAAGCAAAGCAAAAAAGGGAGAATATTTAATTGATTTACCAGCAAGTCTTTATGCAAAAGTATTGTTGCTAAATGAGATGATTGATCAAAATATTTCTAACGTTGAGTTAGCAAAGCGCATTCATGTAAAACCTCAAGAGGTACAGCGTATTGTCAATCTAGATCATGTGACAAAAATTGATACTATAAGTAAAGCCCTGTCTGCTCTTGGTAAACATCTTGAACTAAAAATCGCTTAAATTTTCATTGTTCCTCTAACAAAAAAAGCCTCAATTAGAGGCTTTCTTTATTACACTGCTCTGTAATGAACTTATTATCATTACCCTGAATTTTTTCTATTAGTTTGTTGCGTTCGCATTCCCATTTTTGCGGCTGATACATTTTATCCCACGCTGCCATCAGCTTTTCTTCTTGATTAGATAAATTAATTTTGTATTTATCAGACATATAAAGATATGTGCGTGCTATTACGCCTCGAATTTCGTCGCGCGGTTGGAATTTTCTTTCTTTAAAATCTACAGCAGTTTTACATTGACCATACTGTTCAAACGTGTTAGTAAATTGCGAGTATCGATAATTGGATCGGTCACCATTTACTTCACCAATCGCTGGTTGCAAGTTATGCATATCCCCTTCTATTTGATTGAAGGTAACATCTTTTTTACACGCTTTACGCCCACCATCTCGCCAACATTGTAGATGACGTCCGAAATTTTCGGCTGGCATAACATGTTCCCATTCAATGCGTTCAGCTCTAGCCTGATTTTTTCTTGGCTCATATCCGCATTTACCAAAATCTACAACACCTTTTTTACCTGTCCATGAAATATCACATCCGCAGTAAAATTCGGTTTGTGTTGAATTTGATTTATATAATTTAGTCAGCTGAGTTTTCGCATTGTCAAAATTTTGCTTACTAATTGCAATTTGATCGGATGTTGGCACTGATTTTGACTTTTTCGGCTTAGGCGTCGGTGCTACTGAATACGTTCCTATTCGACAAGTTTTAGATGCTGATATGCACGAATTGCCACACGGTATGCCTTTTCTACAATTTTTCGCATTTGAAATTGACGGGAATAATAAAAATAAAACTAAAATTAAAGCTATTTTTTTCATAATTTAATATTACCTGCGCTTAGAAAGCGCGCAGTTTAATATAAAAATTACAAAATTAGAATAAAAAAGCCCAACTTATTAAAATTGGGCTTCTATTTAAAAACAGTTTGGATACAAAAATTCCAGTCTGGGTACTTTATACCACTGTGCTCTTAAGAAATCAAGATTTTTTTGCTATAATTAAATAATTCCATCTCTAAACATATTTAACTTCTAACAGATAATAAAAAAGCCCGCATTTACGAGCTTTATATATAAAAGTCCCATCATGACTAATGTAGTATACTTTCTGTCTCACGTCAACTAAATTAATAAAAAATATCATTTCTTTTTGATAAATTAGCGACAATATAACTTTCAAACGATTTTAGCCGTCTATCAACTGTATCTTTTGATATATCTCTCATTTTTGCTATTTCTCTTAATGTTAATCTCTCGCTCCCATCTGAGCCATCAATAACAACATCAATGCCACGGTAATACAAATCTGCTAATTCCCATTGTTCTCTTAACGCTAAATCTTTAGAATTTTTAGCATTTCTCATGCATTCATCAATAAATTCTAGCTCGTTTTCTATATAAACAAGGTTATGTTTAGGGTATAATTCTGAAAACATAGCGCTAACATTTTTATAGCCACATCTGCTAGAATATGCATTGCATGCACCCCACATTTTTAACAAATCAATAGCTTTGGCTAGTAAATTGTTCTCATTAGCTCTCTCAATAAATAAATTTTTACTATTGAGATAATTTTCAAATTGCTTAACATCTGGCTCATCATCAACGTACATATATTCTGCTAGCATTTGTTATCTACCCTTTTTTAACTCTTTTAATTTTTGCTTATACTCAGCTTTAATCTGTTTTATTTGCTCTATCGTGTATTTTTTTGGTTCGTGATACCCCTCTAACCATTCAACTTTTTCAATGCCAATTTTTTTCACCAGATTAATTCTGTATTCAATGATGTTCCCTGATTTGTGGTTATTACATGCTGAACATTGCTTGTGTACATTTAGCTCGCAAAATCGCAATTCAGGACATGCTCCAACACTACGATAATGTCCTGCGTGATATTGACCCGTGTGATAGCGCCCACAACTGATACACGGCTCGTTTTTGTCTCGCTCTCGAATAAATGCATTAAATGCTGTTTGCGCTTTTCTTAAATGCTCTGACCGAGTTTTAATTTTCTCTTTTGTTATTCGTGTTAATTTAATTCTGGTTTGCTCTTGAACGCTGTTATCTTTTGCATATTGAATAGCACAATCAATTGAACAAACCTTGGCGAGTGAGTTAAATAATGCGAACTTTTTACCGCAGTTTTTACATTTTTTCTGTTTTATTTCTCTCTTCATCGTCTGAACTTCGCTTTATTCTTGTAAAACTTACCGCAAGAGCCTTTTACTTCTCCGTTAACACCAACCAATGGTCTATTACAGACATACAAATCCCAATCAACGTTATATAAACAAGCGCCATTGCATTCTGGGCATTTAAAATCTGTTTTAATTAATTTGTGTTTTCTCGGCATCATTAACTCTATTTAAATTATGCTGATTAATGTATTCTCTGCGTTGTTCTCTAACTACTGCTATTGCTCGCTCTAACTCTTGCTCTTTATCATCGTATCGTTTCAGTTGTTCTTTGTGTTCGTTGTTCATCATGCTACCCTAAATATTGTCTATCCTAGTTAATACTAAGTTGCCAGAAAAAAACGCCCCAGTATCAATGTAAACCCTGTTTGCAACTGGCGTCACTTCTCTTTGCGGAGTATGACCAAACACAAAAAATTCAACACCTTTTATTCCTGTATTGTCATATTTTTCAAATCGTTCTCGACTCCAAACCACTTTATTTAAATCAATAGGCTTGTTGAATACATATTCATTTGCTGGATAATCTGCGTGTGCAAACGCTATTAATTCGTTATTGATTGAAAGCTCAATAACTAAAGGCAATTCATTGCACTTATTAATTAAGTTAACAGCTTCCTGTTTATCTAAATCGTTTAATGTGAAAAACCAACCCCCACCGTTGTATTGCCATGCAGATAATGATTGTTCATCTCCATTAATTCCATTAATTGCCATTTGCTCGTGATTTCCACGAACCGTTTTAAACCAATCCTGATTAATTAATCGTAAACATTCTAAGCTTTGCGTACCTCTATCAATTAAATCACCAACCGCTATCAGTAAGTCATGTTTAAAATCAAATCCTGCGTCACTTAACTTGCTCATAAGTAAGTCGTAACAACCATGTAAATCACCAACTGCAAATATCTTTTGATACCTATTGCCATTAACTTTTAAATAACCCATCATGCCACCTTTGATAATTGGTCTTTGTACCAATCAAATATTAATAAATCTGACTTAGACTGCTCGCTCCAATTGACGCCCTTCTCAGCTCCAAATGCATATGCTAACTCCAATAAATCACTCAATTCTTTTTTACTCATTCTTCTTGTTGATTGCCCCAAAACAATAAAACCTGTCCCATCCAAATTGGGGACCGTTTTTTGTCCTTTTAGTGTTGCTGTAAAAACGTGCTTCCATTCTTCTGGAGTTAGCGTTAATCCGTGCCAATTAACTTGTTTCGATATATCCGTTAATGTTGCCCACATGCGGGCGTTTTGCTCTAAAGTTCTAGTCATCTCTTGAATACAAACTACTAATGGATTTTTACTATCAACTGGTAATGAGCGAATAAAATTAATTAAATTGTTTTTTACTGTTTCGCTAACTAGTTTAAATATTTTCTTATTTGCCATTACTTAGTTGCTCTCCAAATCACGAATCCCCAAAAAACAAACGAAGCTATTGCTACAATCACTTCATCACTCATCGTCTACTCCCCAGTCAACGCACAGATGTTTTTTATTTTCAAAAATCTTCTCGTACTCATTCGCTTTTGCGATATCTTGCTCTAACGCATCTTTTTTCCCTGCTCTGATTCGATATTTCAAAATATTGCCGAGACAAAAACCTTGAAATTGCTCAACTGTCATGCTACGTGCGATGATATCGATTGATTCGATACCGCTAATTATTTGATAATGTTTTGGATTTTTTACGTTGTTATTCATTTATTAATTACCTATGATTATTTTCGTATCATTCTTTTGTTGTAACTATGATGCGATGATTAGCTGTTTCATAAAAAATTACCCCGTTTTCGTTAACCCTGTTTTTTATTGAGTCAAGAAATTTTCCAGCTTGTATCAACTCATTGTTTGAAAAAAATGAATTAATGATGTTAATGCTAGCTACTGAAACGTTGACAGCTAACGCAATAACGATTAACCAAGAAACTAGACCGTTAATAACCGCTTTAGAGCGTCTAGTAAAATCTTCAAACATCCCTAAACCCTCACACACTCAAAATTACGGACCAACACATCAACTTTAGTATTGCCGAATGAGTTTTTAACTGTAGCCAGCGTTTTAATTAAACCTTTTTCTGTGAGTTTTGAATCACGATGCAATACGATTGTTCCCCACTCTTGCCAACCTTTTTTAACTTCTGCTGTTATTTTGTAAGCCATTTTTGTATCAACTCCCGTAATTTAATTTTGTCTTCTTCTGAATATTTTTTAACTCGTTCTGCTAGTTCAAATTTTATTTTTGATTTATTCGCACCGCGTTTGCCCAATTCTGCAACATAGTCATACGCTATTTTGTCTAGCATGTGATAGTGACCTAGTGAGCAGTGATTAACCCTCCGCAACACAAGCCCTACCTGTTTTTAACATCTGCTTAATGCTAGCAATATGCATCATGCTTTTACTTGATGCTCCCTGCCCAGTTTTACATTCCAGCATTGCAAACGTACTCTCTGGTTTCGGCAGATAATGATTAGCTCGCTCTTGCGTTAACAGCCCTGTAAAAACAGCATGATTTATAGCGTCAGTACGTTTTTCTTTATCGCTACCTAGCGAAACAAACGTTTCAACGGCACGTCCGCACATCATCGATTCATCAACCATTCGCTCATATGCATCAATAAACGTTCGTCTCGCCCCGATTTTGTCGCCATTTCGGTAGACAATCTCGGCTTGCGCCCACGCTTTCGCCATTTCGCTAGTCCATACAACGGTGTTAGTTTCATCACTAGCCAGTATTGCAATTGCCCATGCTTCATCTGGTGATAAATGATTACTTGCACCGCCCATTAGCTTGATTAAATCCGCAGGCTTCGGCATAAACTGGCTTTTACGCACCCAAGCATTAGCGGCAGCCTTTAATGAATTAATCGGATATTGTCCAAGCATTGACCAGTAAATATTGACTTTAGTTGTGCTTGCTTGTTGCCCGTAAAGCTCAAGCAATCCGCCAATAACTGATAAAAAATCATCTGTAATCTTTGCCATGGTTAAGACCTCATACTCTCTAAAACAGCTCTGTTACGTTCGGCAAGGGTCATGAATTTTGATGGCGCGCCATTAGGTGTTTGTTGCTGATTATTCAAATATCTATATTCAAACGTTTGCCAACCTCGGCTTAATGTCATTTCAATAAGCTCATTAGCGTTATATCCATTGCGAATGGCTTTGTTTAATTCACGGATCAGATAATTAACAGCCCCTTGGGTTAGCGGTTTCTTTATTGATTTTCTAAATTTCACAAAATCATCAATAAGATTTTTTTCCAACAAACCATCAAGACCAGAAAAATCAAATCCGCTAATAATTAGGTTATTGACTGGTTCTTTGACTGGTTCAATAATATGACTGGTTATGGGTGCAGGATTTGCACCATCGAGTGGTGCAGGAGATTCACCACTGGGTGCAGCATTTGCACCACTAACGGAATTATTTGCACCATAGGGTGCAGCATTTGCACCACTAAAATTTAGGTAATAAATATTAGATTTATTGAGTCCGTTTTCGGATTTTCTGCTTTCAATTTTTAAATATCCATTAGAGGCTAACCATGAAATGTGATTTTGCACGGAGCGCTCAGAAATTTCGCATTGTTCAGCAATATAAGCAATCGATGGAAAACATTCGCCTTTGTCGTTAGCATTATCGGCTAGTTTAATTAAAACCAGCTTTCTAAGCGGATTGCCAACTTTTAATTTCATGGCTTCAACCATTAATAACATGCTCATTGTGCAACCCTCTTTAACGTGTAGTAATAACAAGCTTTCTTAGTCTTCTCATTGATTTTGTGATACTTATCTTTCACATAGCCATATTTGAATAATCGCCCTGTTTCCCGAAGTCTTGCGCTAATCGCTGGTGTTGTATCAAACTGGTTAAAACGCTTCTTAATCTCGCGTTGAATATCGTCTAGTGTTCGGTATTTACCGTCACTACAAACAGCTATAACACGCTCTTGTTGTGATTTTGGCTTTAATAGATTTTCATTGTTTAATGTACTCATGCCCGACCTCTAATTACTGACCAGTTGACATCTGGACGGAGTTCTTCGCACGTTACCTGTCCATCTGTTAAAAACTCTATGTCTGGACAACGCTCAGCAGGAACAGCAACATACTGCCATCTAGAAACAGCCCAAGACGTTATACCAAAATGCTTAGCTAACCTTGATATTCCACCTCGCCCCTTTTCATTTCCTAAAATTTTAAATGCTCTTTGAATTGGTAACATTCAACCTCCAAACAACTTTAAGTAGTATTTTTATTAAAATGATACTACTTTAAATAGTGTTGCGCAAATTTTTTTTAACATTAAAATCTACTAAAAGTAGTAAAAGGAAAGAAACATGAACGAGACTATAAATAATAAATTCAAAGACAGACTGCATTCAGTAATGATCGAAAAAGGCTTGTGGATGGGTGACGTAAGCAAAGGGACAGGCATAAACTACGAAATGATTCGCAGATATGCGCAGGGTACTGCTATACCGAGAAACTCTAATTTAGATAAGATTTCTAAATTTTTGAACGTTGATAAAAGCTGGTTACTTTTTGGTACTGGAGATAGTAAAGCAAAAGAAACTATCACAAATAAAAATGAAAACTCATTCTACATTGAAGTATTAGATATTACTGCTAGTGCAGGTGCTGGTTATCTAAATTCGGATGTGATGGAAGTGATTAAATTAGTAGAATATGATTCAGAGCAAGCAAAAACATTATTTAAAGGAGTTAATGCAAATAATTTAAAAGTTATCAACGTTAGCGGGGATAGTATGCAAGGAACGTTTGAGAGTGGTGACGCAATATACGTCGATGTATCAAGAAGATCGTTTGAAGGCGACGGCATTTACGTATTTACTTTTGGACGTAATTTGTATGTCAAACGATTACAAGTAATTAAAAATATTATTCGGGTAAAATCCGACAATAAACTGTACGACTCGTGGGAAATACATGAAGATGAGTTTGATCAGCTATACATACACGGCAAAGTAATGCTAAGTCAATCAATGCTATTAAGAAAACACGGCTAACCGCTTCGGCGGTTTTTGAATAAAATATAAATGAACTTATAAGGAAACGAGATGGTAAAACAACAAAAAAAATCAGAAGAAGTTAACGATAATAATTATGATGTTTATTTCTATTATGGCGGTATATATAGAGATGGGTATGAGAAATTAACACATCTAATTGAGGAAAGAAGAAAAAATAAGAAATTAGCAGAAGCTGTTATACTTGTATTAGTAACATTTGGCGGAGATCCGCATTCAGGATATAGAATAGGAAGAGCATTGCAACACTATTATACTGATCATGTCAACGTTCTAATTCCCTCATACTGTAAAAGTGCAGGAACGTTGGTAACTATTTCAGCTAATCGATTATTTATCGGTAATCGCGGAGAATTAGGTCCACTTGATATACAACTCCAGAAAGAAGATGAAATTGGCGCAAGAAATTCTGGATTAGATATATTCAAAGCAATTAATCATTTACAGGAGAGAGCTATAAATTCATTTAATAGTTATGTTAAAGATATAAGATATTCAACAAGAATAAGTACAAGATTATCAGCTGAAATAGCAGAGAAACTAACTGATAGCGTTATATCCCCAATCGCCAGTCAAATTGAACCAATGAAAGTTGGAGAGCACCAGAGAGCACTTGAAATTTGTTTAGAATATGGTGTAAGATTAGCAACTAAAAGCAAAAATCTAATTAGCAATGATCTTTTGGGTAAACTCACAATGGGATACCCAGATCACGCATTTGTAATTGATAGATGTGAGGCTCGTAAATTATTTAGGAATGTAGAATCTCCAGACAATAATTCATACATCAAACAATTAGATAATTTAGCTATAATAGAAATATCAGAATCAAATATAAATTTCGGTGGCGAACCAGATGTAACCGATTTTACTGATAGAATCAAAAACGAACAGGTGGAGTTAAATAAAAATGATGAATCTAAACCAATTACAGAGAATGGCAATGAGTAGTGTTCAATATAATTGGGAGGAATATACAAAAAATAGCTATGAAGTAGCAAAGAAAGCTATTGAATATTCAAAAGAGTCATCCCAAAAAGTAGAAGAAGCAAGAAGAAGAAGCCTTAATACATATTAATTCATCTTCAAATAATTAATTATAAAACCCGCTTATGCGGGTTTTTTCACACCTAAATTCCCCATCACAACTTTAAAACAATTCATTGATTAAAAAACAAGCAAACGAATAACAATAAACCAATTAAAAAACATAAACATACTACTTTAAGTAGTGTTTTATTAAAAATAAACACTACTTTTAGTTGCATTTTTAAACTACTTACAGTAGTATATACACATCAAAACAAACAAATCAACTTACCAAAGTTGAAGCTCTTTAAAAATTCGGAAAGTCGGGACAACTTATAAAGTGTTATTCAAGTAGACAGTGTGAAAGCAAAGCTCATCTTAGAACGAAATGCCTAGCTCCCTCTAAGCTGATGAAAAGATAGCACGGAGTAAGGGAGCGCATTACCTGCTGGGGTATGTACCAGCATTCAAATCAAAGCGCATTTAAACAAGTGCGCTTGAATTTGAAATAAGAAAGGAGATAGATGATGTTACATAGAGCTGTAGAAAATAGTTACGAAAATGCTTATTGCAACATGATAAACAATATCGAAATGCAAGACGATAAAGAAGCAGAAATCAAAGCTCAGTCAAACGAACTTTATGACAAGCTCAGCGATGATGATTATCTAGAAATTGAAGAAAAAATAATGAAAGTGTTTGGTTGGGATGATGTTGACACTGATTCAGTTCAAAAAGCATTAAAGCTCATATGTTATGAAAAAGCTGAATTTCATTTTAATGAAAAAAATAAAAAATCATTTTATTAAGCTAACGAATTTTAACAGCTCGGAAAGACGAGCATCTATATCCATTCGCCCTCTTTTGAGGGCTTTTTTAGGAGCTAATTAATGAATAATGTAAAACAATCTAGCGAGCGAACAAATAAATTAATAGATAACGCTGTAAAAAATCATCAATCAGATGACGAGGATTACATTATAGATTATTTTGCTGAACTGATTTTTTCAGTGAAAACTGAGCTTGGTGTAGCTCAAGCTACAAATGCAAAAAGTACAATAAAAAACGCAATAAAAAACGAAATAAAAATCCGCTCTAATTGTATGACAGCACTAGATAGCGCTGTAGTTTTTGCAAGAAGAATCATCTATTTTAATTTGGTTTTGAGTCTTAAAACGGCTTGGCGCTTGCCGTAAAGCGCTATTTTCTTTCATATGCTTGCCCGTGAATTTAGTAGCGGGCTTTTTTACAGAATTAGCAAATATAAACTTATGGGGGATTAAACAATGACTAGTAAAAAAATTATTGAAAAATTACAACAGCTAGACTGGTATGTTAAATGTGAAACTGAGCACGAAATAGCATTGGTGTTAAATGCATGTCTGGACGCGAATGTTTGCTGGGCTAGCGGAGAATTTGCACATCATTTCTCGGATGTTCTGTTACAGAAAACACCAATTTTTATTGGTCGAGACTCTGAATATGACGAGCACGGTTTGAGCTGGGATGATTGGGATTCATTTCTCAGTAATAAAAATTGTGAGGACATAACAAATTGGTTTTTCGAAGAATTGAGGAATGAATAATGGAAGAATTAACACCGCAAAACAAACA
This sequence comes from Gilliamella sp. Nev3-1, assembly GCF_001690435.1. Lineage (NCBI taxonomy): Bacteria > Pseudomonadati > Pseudomonadota > Gammaproteobacteria > Orbales > Orbaceae > Gilliamella > Gilliamella sp. Nev3-1. The sequence goes on from NZ_LZHN01000089.1 coordinate 12,013, forward strand.
TGAAGAACACCTTGTTCAGGTTTTATTAGCAAAAATGCAGGGTGTGCCAGTTGAATATAAGCGCGGCGCTGATTGGTGCCGAGCAGTCCCTGATTCCGTATCATTGAATACAGAATACCGCATTGCACCTCAATCAACACCTTTACCAATTACGCGCAATATGTGGCGAAAAATTAGTAAAAAATGGAAATACGCGGCAATGGACAAAGATGGCGAAGTGTATTTTTACATTAATGAACCATATGCCGATAAATATGGTGGTTGCTGGAATGCTTCTAGCAATGAGTATTGTAGAAGCGTCTTATTTTTCAATATTGATGGAATTAATTGGCGTCTCTCGCTCACAGAACGACCAGAGGATGTCTAAATGAACACAATACCGATTGACCATGTCGGCTGTAATGTACATGACACAGACCGATTTAATATTAATTACAAACTAAACAAGGGCGAGCAAGTATACGCCCTTTTTTGTACCTACTTTTTGACATTCGGCGGACTGTTTGGGCTGATTCGATGGATGTTAGAAGTGGCAACGGAGTGAAGATAATGACGTGGGAAGAAATATATAGCTCGCTACCTATTCAATCAAGAATGATTATTGATATAGCAGAAGCGTACAAGGTTGATTTAACAGAATTAGCTAATTTACAAGTTCAAAAACAAGAAAGCGACACGCATTTAAATGAGGTGATACATGGCTCTAAAAATTATTAAGGCAGAACAACCAATTGAAGTAAGCAATCTAACTATCTGCTTATATGCCCAACCAGGATTGGGGAAAACATCAACAGCGTTTACAGCCAAAAAACCGTTATTATTTGATTTTGACAAAGGAGCGTACCGTTCACAATTTAGAAAAGATGTTGTGGACATACAGGAATGGGATGATGTTGAAAGTGTTACAGAACAAGATTTAATGCCCTACGATACAATTGTTATTGATACGGCAGGAAGAGCATTAGATGCGTTACAAGCGCATTTAATAAAAGGTAACCCTAAGTTTAAAGGTTATGGCGGGCAACTATCTTTACAGGGTTTTGGTGCTTTAAAAGCCAGTTTTATAGGCTGGTTAAAATTGCTTAACTCGTTTGGTAAAGATGTTATTTTGCTTGCACATATGGATGAGCAAAAAAGTGGCGAAGATATTGTGGAACGCCTTGATATACAGGGTGGATCGAAGAACGAAATATATAAAGTCGCTGACGTAATGGGGAGAATTAAAATTAATGATAAACGTAATCGAATTTTAGATTTTAACCCAAGTTCATCAGGGTTTGGTAAAAATCCTGCACAGTTGGAAGTAATTGTAATTCCTAATTTTGTGGAAGCTCCTAATTTTTTAGAAGATGTAATCACACGTATCAAAGATAAACTCAATGAAAAATCCGAACAAGCAAAAGCTGAAAATGAGCGTCTTGAAAAGTTAAAGGCGCATTTGTTTACATTGAATGATGTTGATGAGTTTAACTCTCAACTAGAAGAAATGAAGCAATCCAAGCCTCTGGATAAAAAAATACTGATTGATGTTGCAACATCAAAAGGTCTTGTATTCAACAAAGAAAATAAGTTATTCGAGGTTGCCGCATGATAAGAATATCGGCTACACAACTAGAATCGTATCGCCGATGGTTGTTGAATGATGAATCAACTATTGACAATATGATTGATTTTTTATTAAAACGAACTCCGCCGACCGAAGCAATGCTGGCAGGTTCGGCATTTCACAAGGTGCTTGAAACCGCTAAATATAATGATGAGCTAGCTATTGTAGAACAGGACGGATTTAAGTTTGATTTATCGGGTTTAGACTGCGAAATTGCTTTACCAGAAGCTAAGGAATTTAAACTAGAAAAGCAAACCACCATTAATGGTGAGCCAGTTACTTTTGTTGGTGTAGTTGATGCAATCAAAATCAATGAAATATTCGATCATAAATTGACATCACGAGCAGATGCTGAAAGCTATATCGATAGTATGCAATGGCGTTGTTATCTAGACTGGTTTGATTGCGATAAATTCACATACAACCTATTTCAATGCTATAAACCAGCCAATCAAGATGTTTATTTGATTAAATCATTTCTACCTGTTTCATTCTATAGATATGACAATATGGGAGCAGATGTGCATGAAATGGCTTCGTCGTTTATTGATTTTGTAAAAAATCATGTTCCAGAGTTTATTAAAAAAGATTAGCCGTCCAAGTGACGATTTTATTAGGAATAATTATGACTAGATTAACTAAAACTATCAAAGAACAAATTTGTAAAAATGCAATTGAACAATCACCAGTAACTAAAGAGCTAGAAATAGCAAATGAAAATTTATCTAAATTGGCACTTGACGTTTATAACGATAACGTAACTGCTGAGCAACTCAAAGAAGCGGATGAAATAAAAGCTCGCGTTAAAGAGCTGCCATTTGATAGAGGTAGTGTTTTTTACACTTACAACCACGTGAGATGTTATTTTAACGGGTTAAGCGCATGTCTAACATTACCGCCTGAACGTGCTTTTTATGAATTAAAAGAGTACCCAATGTACACTGTTGATCATGAGTTTTCAAAACGATTTTTGTCATTACAGAATCAGTTCAAATATCTAGAAAAACAAAAAAATGATTTAGAGCATGAAATTATGGCTATCTTAAATAGCTGTGCAACTCTCAAAAAATTACAAGAGATATGGCCTGAATCTGTCAACTTTTTAGACGGTATACAAGCGAATGTTATTAAAGACAATTTACCTGCCGTTGTTGTTGAAGATTTAAATAAGAAGCTTGGCATAACAGTAAGTTAACGGATTGCGTCTGGTATATGCGTTGATGATTAGTGTTAGCAGAGACCCGTCCTCCTTCAGTTAGCGCACTAGTTTGAAATATACAAGCCGTATTGTTTGACAGACGGTAGTCGCGCCGTTGGCGACAGAGCGACACCCACCAAATTACTACATCAGAGAGTTTTAAAATGGCTATTCTAAACAAATCACAAACAGAGAAGCAAAACAAGGATTATTGGCGAACGTCAGAATTATTGATCAATGATGCGTTAACACTGCTTAACATAAAAGGCTTTGGTACTGATGTATGTTGCTCAAGTGAAGATGTGAAAATAAATAGCGCAACTTGTTATATAACTGAATCTAACAATGCGTTAGAGAGTAATTTATGGTTTTTAGCTAGTAACCCAAGTATCACCTCATTTTGCAACCCTCCTTTTTCACGGAAATGGGAGTTTTTCCAAAAAGCAGTAGAACAAGTTAACAAATGGAGTCAGCAAGTGTTAATGGTCCTGCCATACACTCCTGCAACAAAAGCATGGCAAGATAATATACACGGACAAAACTGTATTATTTATGTTCCGAATGGACGTTATCAATATTTGTTACCGAACGGCGAAAAGCCAACAGGTGGTTGTAATTTTGATACGTGTTTAATTCTGATTGTGCCATTTAAGTGCGGGAATGTAATAGTTAATTATAAGCGAGGTTTAAGTGAGCGAAAAAGTATATGACGTTGATTTACCGATACCAAAATTTAGTTTATTCGACCCTGTTTTATATAACGGCATGAAAACAGAAATCGCAAATAATGATATTTATTATGCATATGATGAATCGGGCGTTATGTGCCCGTGGTATCACATCCCCGTTTTTATAGACGGGTTTATTAGCATTCAACTAGTACCAGAAACTGATTTAAAGGAGGTCAGTAATGATTACAGATGATGAGTGGAGAAATTTAAAGCCGGGGGATGTCATCTGACATACCCCAACAAACGGGGTTAAAGCGGTAAAAATTAAAATTGAAAAAAATACAGCAACAAATTGATGAAAATTTAAAAGAGCTGGAGCAAAGTTAAATAAAAGGGGTGATTATGATTATTCTAACAATAGAAGAACGAGAAGATGAAAACGTTTATTTTAAGGCTGAGGGGATAGACACATCAACAGATATGGAAAAATCAATGCTGGGTTCTGTGTTGGAGTTAATAAATAATAATTTTGACGTTGATAAAACAAAACTGGAGCAAGAAAATGGCGCGTGGAATAAATAAAGTTATTTTAGTGGAGGTTGAATGGACAAAGAGAATCTAATCTCATTATATAAACAAGGTTTAAGTATCCCTCAAGTATCAGTTATATTACACACGCCACAAAGCACCATAAGACATCATTTAAAAAAATCAAACATTCTTAGGTCTAGAGCTGATGGAGTTCGTTTAGCTGCTAAAAATGGAAGGCTTTCAGCAAATAAAGGTATAACTCGTACTTTTACAGACGAATGGAAGAAGAACATGTCAAAAGCAAGACTTAAAAATGCAGAAACAAATGCTAAAGGAATTTCCTTAAAACCAAGTGGTTATTATGAAATAACACGAGGAGAAAACAAGGGGCGGCTTTTGCATGTTATTGTTTTTGAAAATCGATTAGGAAGAAAATTACTCGAAGATGAATGTATTCATCATATAGATGGTGATAAAACAAATAACGACATTAATAATCTAGCGTTAATGACTAGGTCTGCTCATGCTCGTTTACATCGCCATGAAGATAAACTATCAAATAAATTAATAGCGAGGAATAAAAATGGCACGTGGAGTTAATCGTGTAATTTTAGTAGGCAATTTAGGTCAAGACCCAGAAGTTCGTTACATGTCTAATGGTAATGCAGTTGCTAATCTTAGTTTAGCAACGTCAGAAACTTGGAAAGATAAACAAACTGGCGAGCAAAAAGATCGCACTGAATGGCATAGAGTTGTTATATTCGGTAAATTAGCCGAAATTGCTAACGAGTACGTCAAAAAAGGCGCTCAAGTGTATATTGAAGGTCAATTACAAACAAGAAAATGGCAAGATCAATCAGGTAACGATCATTATACAACTGAAGTTGTAGTCAACCCAATAGGTGGTACATTGCAAATTTTGGGTAGTCGTGACAATAATAACGCTAGCCAGACACAACAAAAACAACAGCAACAAACAACAACACAGCATCAAGATACATTTGATGACAACATCCCATTTTAAATCAATTAGTTAAATCAACTATCTTGGCGGTTAATCACTAATAGCTGCCGAGCACCCCCTCTATTCTATTAATTTATTACAACTATCTGCGCTGATTATTTAGCGTAGATACTTTATGGGAATAATTATGCAAATTGATGAATCCGTATTTAACCACGGCAAAATCGAATTTCAACATATCGACTATGGTTATGTTTTCTTGTTTGATAACGAGCTTTATATGAAGATTGAATTAGACCCGATTATTCTGTCGTTTGTTTTCAAATGCTCATCTAAAGGTGTACACGAAATAACTAACGGATGCGCAATCAATCTTATTAGCGGTCAAGGAGAAGTGTTTGCTGATAACTGTATGGTCGAACCAGTAAAAGCTGTAATTAAAAGGAAATAATCATGACTACACACGAACTAAAAATTAAATCAGAGTATTTTATGGATGTTGTAAAAGACATAAAAAAGGCTGAAATACGCTACAACGACCGAAATTACAAAGTCGGAGATATTCTAAAGTTGCATGAGATTGATGAGCTAGGTAATCGAACTGGCAATCAATGTAGCGTTATTGTCTCTCACATTTTAGATGATGCTGAGTATTTGAGGGATGGTTATGTAATGCTGAGCATTGACGTAATATACTGATTTATGTAGAGGAATTAGGCGAATTATGAATAGTAATACTCTAAAGAAATATCAAACTCAATTACAAAAATTAAAAGCGAAGCAAAGCGTTGTCAAAACAGAATTAACAGATTGTCAGCATCGCTATAACTCAATCAAAAATGAAATACTCGACGTACAAACAAAGATAAATGAACTATCACGTAATAATAAACTAATAGTTAGCGAACATGCAACAATTAGGATATTAGAGCGCATGTTTGGAATAAATTTGAG
>NZ_LZHN01000090.1:0-5062 GCF_001690435.1 Gilliamella sp. Nev3-1
TAAAGTCATCGATGACATTGAATGTCCTAAAGCGACGTTGATTACGACTACTGTCACTCATAAAATCCATTGACCAACATTCACCTTGTTTATTGGGGGCTAATAACCTTTCCGGGCATCGTGGAGGAATGCGTTTTTTACGCTTTACCCTGAGATTAAGCTTTAATTCACAATACACCCGATATACCCGTTTATGATTCCATTGATAGCCGAGCTTTCTGATACGATTAAAACATTTAGGAAAGCCCCAGCGTAAATGCCGGTCTGTGATAGCATTCAACACCGAAACAATCACCGAATCATCCTGTAACTTAGCTTGATAATAGTAAGCACAACGGCTTAAACCAACAATGGCACAACTCATAGCAATAGTAACTGAATGATTTTGTTGTAGTTGCTGTGCCCACGTTTTACGTGCCCCTGTTGGCACTAAAGCTTTTTTATGATTTCTTCCTGAAGCTGGGATTTTAAGCTCAGTTCGGCAAACATCTGCTTAAGCTTGCAGTTTTCAGCCTCCAGCTCCTTTAAGCGTTTAATATCCGACGTTTCCATACCGCCGTATTTTTCTCGCCACTTATAGAAAGTTGAATTACCCATGCCATATTTGCGACAGAGTTCCTTGACAGGAATACCTGCTTCAGCTTCTTTTAAAATAGCGACGATTTGATGTTCAGTCATTTTTTTCATAATTAAATCCTCTTTTACTTTTATCATAGAGAATTTTCTACTTTTTGGCTGTACTATTTTAGGGGATAGTTACATGAAAAATACATTGGTAGTCAAGTTGAAGTTATAGGAAAAGTTACCGAAGTGAAGATCGGATGGACTGAAAGGAAATTACCATATATTTTTCTTAATTTTAATGACTGGCGAGGTAAAGCATTCAAAGTAAATATATGGAAAGAAGGTTTAGATGCATTAAATCTAAATCTATCAATTATGAAACCTAATGATATATGGTTAGGAAAATACATAAGTGTTAAAGGATTGATGGAACCTCCTTATATTAGTTCTAAACATAGATATTCACATCTTTCCATAACTATTACAAAAAATGACCAGCTAACAATTATCTCTCATGATGAGTTCAAAAGGAGATTGGATTGTTGTGAGTTTATTAATAGGATTAATTATTATACAAGACAACAGCCATTAGTGTCTAAAAATAATGAAATTATTAAAAATATTTTAAACAATAATATTGATAAGGTTGGGCCACAAAATAGAATTACTATAAGCAAAACGTCACAATATTCAACTATAAAACCATCAACATTATTAAGTAAAAACCAACAAATAGCAGAAAAAATAAAGATACAGCAAGGAGGACAGCACAATTTTCCTGGAACTTTGAAGTTACCAACGCCTAATCACAAACCTAAACAATATCAAAGTAGTTTTTTTAAAGATCATCTATGGGCTATTGTTATTTGTTTGATTGTTATTTTATTTTTATTTCGTTGTTTATTTTAATCAAATATTGATTTATCCATTCTGGACACATAAGTAAAGGGTTATCACTATTTCTTTTGCAAATAAAAAGTTAAAAATTAGTATTTATATATTTTATGTGTAACTACCCCCTAAAATAGTACAGCAAAAAAGTAGAAAATTCTCTATGATAAAAGTAAAAGAGGATTCAATGATGAAAAAAATGACTGAACATCAAATCGTAGCTATTTTAAAAGAAGCTGAAGCAGGTATTCCTGTTAAAGAACTATGCCGTAAATAGGGTATGGGTAATTCAACTTTCTATAAATGGCGAGAAAAATACGGCGGAATGGAAACGTCGGATATCAAACGCTTAAAAGAGCTGGAGGCTGAAAACCGCAAGCTTAAGCAGATGTTTGCTGAGCTAAGTTTAAAATCACAGCTCCAGGAAGAAATCATAAAAAAACTTTAGTGCCCACAAAAGCACGTAAAATGGACCTGAATTTACAGGAAAAACCTTCACCAACTGGGCTAAATTACATGGTATAACCATTGATTATATCCAGCCCGGTAGCCCTTATCAAAATGGCTATATTGAACGATTTAATCGTACCTATCGTACTGAAGTACTCGATTTATATCTTTTTAACAACTTAGCGCAAGCAAGGAGAATAACTGAAGAATGGTTAACGATTTATAACACCGAAAGACCGCATGAGGCATTAAATAACATGACACCGATTGAGTATAAAACACTAAAACAAGCAGCATGATTTTCTACGTGAGTTGTGTACTAAGTTTGGGGTATTTACACCCATTTTCTTTTACTTTATAATGGATTGCATCCATCCAAACAAACAGATAAACCGACGCTAGTGGTCGTTGTTGCCATCATCGCAATTCGGGAATGAGTTTTATCTGTAATGGCGGTTAAGGTTACAGGAGAAACACGAAAAGCATAAATCTCTTCAATATGCTAGCTAATGTCTTTATAGCTCACCCCCAGCGCATACATACTCAGAATTTTTTGTTCAATTTCATCGCTTAATGTTGTCTGATTTTTTTTGATGAGTTGAGGTTCAAATAAACCATTCCTATCTCTTGGTGCATCAAGTTCGAAACTGCCCGATGTGTTTTTTTATTGCCTTTGAACTTTGACCGTTGCGTCGATTAGGGGGAATATCATTGGCTAAATGAGAATCTAACTCAGTAGATAACGCCGCTTCGGTGAGATGTTTAATTAAAAGCGTTAAAATGCCCTCTTTACCCGTTAACGGCTGGTCATTTTGTAATAACATTAATGCTTTTTCAAAATCAAATTCTTGGGACAGGTGTCATTTCCTTTTTGCTACATAGTTTACTGAAATGACACAGAATATTGAACACTCTTGATTTAAATCATTATTGTGTCAACTAACCATTTACTGTGATGTCATTAGTGTTAATATTATGATAAAGCCTAACGTTTTTTGGTGATAAACACTTTGTGTATGGCTGCTTTGGTAACCTGATTGCTGAAAAGATCGGAAAAGACCACAGCCTTGTTACCCACTATGAATACGATTGTCGACATCGACTCATCAAAGTCATTAAACCGACAGGGCTAATTATCACCTATACTTATGATGCTTTTAATCGCCGTACTAGTAAAACCGTGGATGGGAAAACTACCGAATTTCTGTATTCGTATCAGGATGATACGAATAATCCAGATTACATTACAACCTAAACTGTTGTTACTAATCATTTATCGGCAGATATATCAACAAAACTTGGCATACTGGGTGGATTAAATAGTTATCAATATGTCAATGGTGATCCGATAAATTGGATAGATTCGTTAGGGTTGAAAATAATGGGGTTGAGGGGATTGCAGAGAAGGAAATGACACACGTGGTAACTTATTTTCCTAAAAATCCAAATGATCTAAGTAAAATATTAGGAATTGAACCAAAAGTAACTACAACACAACATGAAACTACTCGTATGGTTTGGGAACCTAACAGCAATACAAGGATTCGTTATGAAAGCCTTCCTAGTGATAGCGGAATTTTTAATCCTCACCACCATGGTGAACATTATCATATAGATATTAAACCTAATAATTTAACTTGGAATCAGGCTAAACGACAAAATGCTATTCAGAAAGGTAAGCCTGAAGATTATAGACCTAATCATGGTACAAGTTTCCTTCCAGGCGAAAAACATCCAGGAAAATAAATTATGTTATTAAACGAAATTAATATATCAGATGGAAAAATTATAAGTTTTAATGCAAGTTTGCAAGGTTTAAAGTTGTTTATTCAAGATTGGAAAGAGCAAAGATGGTTAATTACTTTTAAATAAGTTTTATCATTTCAATCTATGAGTGCTGAATATGAAGAACTTTTCCATTTAGATATAGTTGTAGAAGACAATTTTAAAAGATACACCATGGAATATTTTGACAATGAAAACCCAAAGGATTATCTATGTTTTAATTTTTATGGGGCATGGTCTGATAGAGCATTATTAAAAATAATTGCTAAAAATAATTATAACATTAGTCAATTATCATAACGTTAAATAAAACTATTTTTGATGATGCCGAGCGTGATAAATCACGCTCAAATTAAGTGATAATTAACTATTTTGTATTTTTCATCATATGAAAACAAATTACAAATATTAATCTTTAATTTGTAATTTATACTGCTGTAAACTTTCTAACTCGGATTTTGTGTCGTATGCGTAGAGCCTAATTTCATCAAAACGTTCCGTTTCATTAATTTCTAGTTCGTGAGAATTTTCATTTGTTACTGCTGTTTTCTTTAGTTCACTAGCTAAATAATATTCAATATGATATTCAACGGTTTCTGGTTTATCAATATTGCCTTCATTATATGCAATGAGATTGTCTTGTTGTATTTCTTTGTTTCGATGTAACCATGTTAATACTATTGTTTCTTGTTCTTTTAATATTATTGTCTCTGTAATAACTCCATTTATTTGTAAATTAGCAGGTGGATATGGTCGTGCGGCTCTTGCGTTAAATTTTAGTGCTCGAATGGGGGCTTTATTTGCACTGAGTGTTCCTGCATTAGTTTGTGTTAACTGTTGAACATAAACAACTTCACCTTTTAAATATTCGATACCATCCGTTTCGAATAAACTATCAAAAAACCAGATAAACGAATCTTTACTGTGTGTTTGTGGTAATGTGTCTGCACATCCCCTTGCTATTGTTATGGTGCCATTTAACTCATCAAATGCATCAATTCGAACAATTTCATTACCAATAATAGCTGCACTACCAATTGAAACATCTGTCATATTTTTGTTAAAAATCACGTTTAATTGTGTATCTACTTTACTTAACTGACGTTTACTGATTAATACCGCACTTGGCGTAAAATCGCCTGTTCCTCTAATTGTAAAGTCAACACCTTCAGTTGCAGTTTGTAATAAATAGTTAATTGATTGTGAAGTTGGCTGAGCAGAAACTAAAATCATATATCCCGATTCGTTATCAACATCATGATTTGATAATTGGCGCATTGCAAAATAAGGAGATTCAAATAGCATGTAATTTTCAATAGGTTTTGGTGTTGCATCTTGAACTATTCCTGTTCCAGATTGATTACCACTGTTA
>NZ_LZHN01000091.1:0-2293 GCF_001690435.1 Gilliamella sp. Nev3-1
AACAAAATCATTCAGTTACTATTGCTATGAGTTGTGCCATTGTTGGTTTAAGCCGTTGTGCTTACTATTATCAAGCTAAGTTACAGGATGATTCGGTGATTGTTTCGGTGTTGAATGCTATCACAGACCGGCATTTACGCTGGGGCTTTCCTAAATGTTTTAATCGTATCAGAAAGCTCGGCTATCAATGGAATCATAAACGGGTATATCGGGTGTATTGTGAATTAAAGCTTAATCTCAGGGTAAAGCGTAAAAAACGCATTCCTCCACGATGCCCGGAAAGGTTATTAGTCCCCAATAAACAAGGTGAATGTTGGTCAATGGATTTTATGAGTGACAGTAGTCGTAATCAACGTCGATTTAGGACATTCAATGTCATCGATGACTTTAATCGTGAGGCGTTAGGTATTGATATTGCAGTAAGCTTACCAGCAGGGAGAGTTACCCGTTACTTAGATAAACTGGCTGAATATCATGGCTATCCATTAAAAATACGCGTCGATAATGGACCAGAATTTACAGGAAAAACCTTCATAAATTGGGCTAAATCACATGATATAACCATTGATTATATCTAGCCCGGTAGCCCTTATCAAAATGGCTATATTGAACGATTTAATCGTACCTATCGTACTGAAGTACTCGATTTATATCTTTTTAACAACTTAGCGCAAGCAAGGAGAATAACTGAAGAATGGTTAACGATTTATAACACCGAAAGACCGCATGAGGCATTAAATAACATGACACCGCTCGAATATAAAATATTAAAACAGGCAGCTTAATTTTCTACGTGAGTTGTGTACTAAGTTTGGGGTATTTACAATTTGAGTTTCCTTAGATAAAAGATTTTCCATATCCTTATTGTAATAAAGTTCTTTTTGAAAATCCTGCGGAGAAAGTGACCCTTCCAAATAATTTTTTATAATATCTATAGAGTTCATTTTTTATTACCTCCTAGCTGTCTAAATTTATCAAGAGCCGCATGCTATTCTCTAGTAGCCTCACGAAGACTTCCAATATCTGGTTCTTACTACATTCCATGAAGAGGTATCACCATTAGGCAATGACTTATCGATAGCATCACCTCTCTTTCATATTTTGAATCGTACTTTGCATGATAATCCCTACGGATCTATCCAAGTCAATCCATTAGTCGCATACTGATACTGTAACTATCCCCTAAAATAGTACAGCCAAAAAGTAGAAAATTCTCTATGATAAAAGTAAAAGAGGATTTAATTATGAAAAAAATGACTGAACATCAAATCGTCGCTATTTTAAAAGAAGCTGAAGCAGGTATTCCTGTCAAGGAACTCTGTCGCAAATATGGCATGGGTAATTCAACTTTCTATAAGTGGCGAGAAAAATACGGCGGTATGGAAACGTCGGATATTAAACGCTTAAAGGAGCTGGAGGCTGAAAACTGCAAGCTTAAGCAGATGTTTGCCGAACTGAGCTTAAAATCCCAGCTTCAGGAAGAAATCATAAAAAAGCTTTAGTGCCAACAGGGGCACGTAAAACGTGGGCACAGCAACTACAACAAAATCATTCAGTTACTATTGCTATGAGTTGTGCCATTGTTGGTTTAAGCCGTTGTGCTTACTATTATCAAGCTAAGTTACAGGATGATTCGGTGATTGTTTCGGTGTTGAATGCTATCACAGACCGGCATTTACGCTGGGGCTTTCCTAAATGTTTTAATCGTATCAGAAAGCTCGGCTATCAATGGAATCATAAACGGGTATATCGGGTGTATTGTGAATTAAAGCTTAATCTCAGGGTAAAGCGTAAAAAACGCATTCCTCCACGATGCCCGGAAAGGTTATTAGCCCCCAATAAACAAGGTGAATGTTGGTCAATGGATTTTATGAGTGACAGTAGTCGTAATCAACGTCGCTTTAGGACATTCAATGTCATCGATGACTTTAATCGTGAGGCATTAGGTATTGATATTGGTGTGAGTTTACCCGCAGGTAGAGTGACTCGTTATTTGGATAAATTGGCGGAGTATCATGGTTATCCGTTAAAAATACGCGTCGATAATGGACCAGAATTTACAGGAAAAACCTTTATAAACTGGGCTAAATCACATGATATAGCCATTGATTATATCCAGCCCGGTAGCCCTTATGAAAATGGTTATATTGAACGATTTAATCGTACCTATCGTACTGAAGTACTCGATTTATATCTTTTTAACAACTTAGCACAAGCAAGGAGAATAACCGAAGAATGGTTAACGATTTATAACACCGAAAGACCGCATGAGGCATTAAATAACATGACACCG
>NZ_LZHN01000092.1:0-368 GCF_001690435.1 Gilliamella sp. Nev3-1
AAAGCGACACTTGAGAATAATTGGCGCAAAGTGAAAAGATTGCAAAGATTATTAACACGCTCGACTTATGCTAAGCAATTAGCAGTAAGAAGAGTGACTGAAAACAGAGGTAAAAGGACTACGGGAATTGACAAAGTAGCATGGTCAACTGCCGAGGCAAAATGGCAAGCGATTGCAACGTTGACAAGTAAGGGATATAAACCGATGCCACTTAGGCGAGTATATATCCCAAAGTCTGATGGAAAGAAACGCCCTTTGGGTATTCCGACTATGAAAGACAGAGCAATGCAAGCGCTTTATCTATTTGCCCTTCAGCCTGTAGCAGAAACAACAGCGGACAAAGGCTCCTATGGGTTTCGCATTAATCG
>NZ_LZHN01000093.1:0-1956 GCF_001690435.1 Gilliamella sp. Nev3-1
CAACATCTTTAGCAAGTTCAATCGACGCTTCACAAGGTATTGTGTCACCTAAAATCGCTAATTTCCGACCTTTTTTAAGGTCATTATATAAAATACGATAACCAAAACATGGCACGCGATGTTGTAATAATTTTGCTTCAACTCGAAACTGGTTATCTTCAAAAACGGTACAATCTTTTTCAAGCTCAATAATATTAAGCGGGTAGTTTAACCAAGAATCACTAATTTCAATGACCGTTTCGATAAACTGCTTAATACCTTTTGGACCAACCAAAATTAACGATGATTGATTTTGCATCAAAGATTGGGATGTTAAAACACCGGGTAGCCCAAACAGGTGATCACCGTGTAAATGTGTTAAAAAGAGGATCTCAAGTTTAGAAAGGCTAAATTTGGCTTTTTGCATTTGCATCTGAGTTGCCTCACCGCAATCAAAAAGCCATAAGCGCCCTCTTTCTTGCCTAACATCTAGCACAATACTACTCATGTTACGTTGTGCGGTAGGAGAGCCTGCGCTTGTTCCTAAAAAAGTTAACTTCATAAAAATCTAAATATTTTTGCGTTCAATGGTTTGCTCACCCCAGAACAGCCTATCAGCTTTAGTTTTAGCAAAAGCGAGCTTTAAAACTTCATCACTCCCTTCTGACCAAATCTGCTCAGCTAAAGTTTCGTCATTATTGGCTAATTCAAAAATAGCTTCGGCAATTTCAATAGATGTTTCACGAATAGTAGCCCAAGCTTTGATATCGTGCATTTCTTTTTTACCTACGTTCATTTTGCTACTCCTTTGGGTTGAATTTGATGTAAAATAACCCGATTTATTGCAAAATACAATAGGCAAAATATGTTATGATAATAATTATTTCACCAGCAAAAACCTTAGATTACCAATCACCATTATTAACCCAAAATTATACGTTTCCTCAATTTATTGACTCAACTAAAACCCTTATACAAGATTGTCAAAAATTGAGTGTAGAGAATTTAGCCCAATTAATGTCTATCAGCCCCAAATTAGCTGAGCTTAATTATGAGCGTTTTCAAAATTGGCATAGTGATTTTAATCTTGAGAATGCAAGGCAAGCGATACTGGCTTTTAAAGGTGATGTTTACGAGGGCTTACATGTTGAAGATTTTAATGATAGTGATCTAAAATTTGCTCAATCACATCTACGGATTCTGTCAGGATTATATGGCTTATTACGACCACTTGATCTAATTCAGCCCTATCGCTTAGAAATGGGTATTCGCTTAAAAAACGGTAACCATGCTAATCTTTATCAATTTTGGGGAGAATCATTAACAAATAAACTTAATGACGAGTTGTTAAAATCATCACATCCCACATTAATTAATTTGGCATCAAACGAATATTTCAAAGCAATAAAAGCAAAACAGCTCAATGCTAAGATCATTCAACCGATATTTTTAGATAAAAGCAAAGATGATTATAAAGTGATTAGCTTTTATGCTAAAAAAGCGCGTGGTTTAATGAGCCGATTTATTATAAAAAATAAAATTAATCACAGTGATGATATTAAAGATTTCAATTTAGAAGGCTATCAATTTGATTCAAAACGATCAACTGACTTAGAATGGTACTTCATACGCAATCATCAATAAAATAATGACGATGGCATTTTTTACAACATTATGGGCGCAGTTTTTATCTACCCTGCCCCTTTTTATGCTAATTTTATTCGGTTTTTTAGCGGTTAAAGTAGGTCGTTGGCAAAAAACAATCACCGATAGCCTAACCAAATTTACCTTTTATATTGCATTTCCCATCATGCTATTTCAGATCATGAGCCATTTTTCTGAACATTCGCAAATCGATATAAAACTGTTATTCGTCTTTTTTGGTGGATCCTTTATTGTCTTTGCAATTGGTTGCCTAATTGCATCTAAATTATTTAAGTTAAATGGTTCAGAAAGTACAATGTTTGCTATGGGTAG